>NZ_JBHWJL010000240.1:0-8151 GCF_042731495.1 Streptomyces sp. NPDC059853 | reverse complement strand
GTCCTGAAGGTGTGTGGGTGGCCCCCAGCCTGGGGGCCACCCTCTGCGCGTGTCCCGCCGCCGCGCGGCGGCGGGCGGGTCCGCGGGTCCGTCAGGCGGGGCGCTCCACCTTGGCGCCCAGATCCTCCAGTTTGCTGATGAAGTTCTCATAGCCACGGTTGATCAGGTCGATCCCGTGCACCCGCGAGGTGCCCTGGGCCGCCAGCGCCGCGATCAGATACGAGAACCCGCCGCGCAGGTCCGGGATCACCAGATCCCCGCCCTGGAGCGTGGTCGGCCCCGACACCACCGCCGAGTGCAGGAAGTTGCGCTGCCCGAACCGGCAGGGCGTCCCGCCCAGGCACTCGCGGTACAGCTGGATGTGCGCGCCCATCTGGTTCAGCGCGCTGGTGAACCCGAGACGCGACTCGTACACCGTCTCGTGGACGATCGAAAGCCCCGACGCCTGGGTGAGGGCCACCACCAGCGGCTGCTGCCAGTCGGTCTGGAAACCGGGGTGCACGTCCGTCTCCAGGGCGATCGCGTTCAGCGGGCCGCCCGGGTGCCAGAAGCGGATGCCCGCGTCGTCGATCTCGAACGCCCCGCCCACCTTCCGGAAGACGTTCAGGAAGGTCATCATCTCCCGCTGGCTGGCCCCGCGTACGTACACGCTGCCCTTGGTCGCCAGCGCCGCGCTCGCCCACGAGGCGGTCTCCAGGCGGTCCGGGAGCGCCCGGTGGGTGTACCCCTCCAGCCGGTCCACACCGGTGATGCGGATGGTGCGGTCGGTGTCCATGGAGATCTGGGCGCCCATCTTCTGCAGCACGCAGATGAGGTCCTCGATCTCCGGCTCGACGGCGGCGTTGGAGAGTTCCGTCACACCTTCGGCCAGGACAGCGGTCAGCAGCACCTGTTCCGTGGAGCCGACGGACGGGTACGGCAGCCGGATCTTGCAGCCGCGCAGGCCGCGCGGCGCCTCCAGGTACTGGCCGTCCGCCCGCTTGTCGATGGTGGCGCCGAACTGGCGCAGCACGTCGAAGTGGAAGTCGACGGGGCGGCCGCCGATGTCGCAGCCGCCGAGGCCCGGGATGAACGCGTGCCCCAGCCGGTGCAGCAGCGGGCCGCAGAACAGGATCGGGATGCGGGACGAGCCGGCGTGCGCGTCGATGTCCGCCACGTTGGCGCGTTCGACCCGCGACGGGTCCATGAACAGCTCGCCCGGCTCCTCGCCGGTGCGCACGGTCACCCCGTGCAGCTGCAACAATCCGCGTACTACTCGGACATCACGGATATCGGGGACATTGCGCAGGCGGGAGGGACTGCTGCCCAGCAGCGCCGCCACCATCGCCTTCGGCACGAGGTTCTTGGCACCGCGCACCTTGATCTCGCCCTCGATCGGGGTGCCGCCATGAACAATCAGGACGTCGTCAGTCATGGAACTCGCGATCTCCAAGAGGGCCGGGGGAATCGAGCGGGGGTAATCGAAATGGTAATCCTCCACCCGCTCCGCACCCGGCACTCCCCACCGCACTCCCGATGGGGAATCATGTCCTCATGACCGAGGTGTCCTCGCTCACCGGGCAGCTGCTGGTGGCCACCCCCGCACTGTCGGACCCCCATTTCGAACGCTCCGTCGTGCTCATGCTGGACCACGACGCCGACGGCGCGCTCGGGGTCGTCCTCAACCGTCCCACCCCGGTCGGGGTCTCCGAGGTCCTGGAACCGTGGGCCGAACTGGCCGGCGACCCCGGCGTCGTCTTCCAGGGCGGCCCCGTCGCCCTCGACGCCGCCCTCGCCCTCGCCGTCGTCCCCGGCACCGGGCCGCTGGGCTGGCGCCGCGTCCACGGCTCCATCGGCCTCGTCGACCTGGAAGCCCCGCCCCAGGTGCTCGCCGCCGAGGTCGGCTCCCTGCGCGTCTTCGCCGGATACGCCGGCTGGGGACCCGGCCAGCTGGAGGCGGAGCTGGAGGAGGGCGCCTGGTACGTCGTGGACTCCGAACCGGGCGACGTGTCCGCCCCGCACCCCGAGGGCCTGTGGCGCGCCGTGCTCCGCCGCCAGCACGGCAGACTGGCGCTGCTCGCCACTTACCCGGATGACCCCTCGCTCAATTAGGCTTGGTGCTCATGAGCACTCTTGAGCCCGAGCAGCAGCCCGAGCGCGGGACAGGTACCGGCACCCTGGTCGAGCCCGCACCGCAGACGTCGCACGGCGATGGCGACCACGAGCGCTTCGCCCACTATGTCCAGAAGGACAAGATCATGGCGAGCGCGCTGGACGGCACGCCCGTCGTCGCGCTCTGCGGCAAGGTGTGGGTCCCGGGACGGGACCCGAAGAAGTACCCGGTCTGCCCCATGTGCAAGGAGATCTACGAGTCCATGGGCGCCTTCGGCGGCGGTGGCAAGGGCGGCAAGGACGGCAAGGGCGGCGGCAAGAAGTAGCCGGCCGTCATGGCGGGCACGCTCCCGTCATGACCGCTGATGCCACGGACACCGCAGGACTCGCCGCCGCAGGACTCATACCGGCGCCGCTGACGTGCACACCCGGCACGGGCGCCGGGCCGGCGCTGGGCCCGGGGGCCGCCTTCGACGCCGCCCCCGGTACGGAAGGCACGGCCCGCTGGCTGCGGGCCGTCCTCGGACTGGACACGGACCGTGACGGCCTTCCCGTCCGGCTGGCCCTCGACACCGCGCTGTCCGGCGGCCCCGAGGCGTACCGGCTGACCGTGACCGCCGACGGGGTGCTCATCACCGGCGGCGGGCCGGCCGGCGTCTTCTGGGGCGCGCAGACCCTGCGCCAGCTGGCCGGCCCCGGCGCGTACCGTCGCGCCCCGCTCACCGCGCGTTCCTGGCGCCTGCCCGCCGTCACCGTCGAGGACGCGCCCCGCTTCGCCTGGCGCGGGTTCATGCTGGACGTCTCCCGCCACTTCCTGCCCAAGGACGGGGTGCTGCGCCAGCTCGATCTGCTCGCCGCCCACAAGCTCAATGTGCTCCATCTCCACCTCACCGACGACCAGGGCTGGCGCATCGAGATCCCCCGCCACCCGGAACTGACCGCCACCGGCGCCTGGCGGCCCCGCTCGCGCTACGGGCACCGCGACTCCCCGCTGTGGGACGAACGCCCGCACGGCGGCTACTACACCCAGGACGACCTGCGGGAGATCGTCGGGTACGCGGCCGAGCGGCACATCACCGTCGTCCCGGAGATCGAACTCCCCGGGCACTCGCAGGCCGCCATCACCGCCTACCCCTGGCTCGGCAACCCGGGACACGGTTCCCCCGGGGTGTGGACCGACTGGGGCATCAGCCCGCACGTGCTCGCCCCCACCGACGAGGTGCTGCGCTTCTACGAGGACGTGCTCGGCGACGTCCTGGAGATCTTCCCGTCCCCCTTCATCCACATCGGCGGCGACGAGTGCCCCAAGGACCAGTGGCGCGCCTCCCCGGCGGCCCAGGAGCGGATCGCCCGCGAGGGGCTGGGCGACGAGGACGGCCTCCAGGCCTGGTTCATCCGCCACTTCGACCGCTGGCTGGCCGCCCGCGGCCGGCGGCTGATCGGCTGGGACGAGATCCTGGAGGGCGGCGCCCTGGGGGACGGCGGCCCCGGGGGCGGTGACACCGGGGGCGGCGGCCTCTCCGCCGGGGCGGCCGTCTCCTCCTGGCGCGGCTGGGCGGGCGGCATCGCGGCGGCCGAGGCGGGACACGATGTGGTGATGTGCCCCGAACAGCACGTCTACCTCGACCACCGGCAGGCGGAAGGACCGGACGAGCCGATGCCCGTCGGATGGGTGCGCACCCTGCGCGACGTGTACGCGTTCGAGCCGGTGCCGCCGGCCCTGGCGGGGCGGGACGCGGCCCGGCACGTCATCGGGACCCAGGCGAACCTGTGGACCGAACTGATCGACGATCAGGGCCGCGCCGACTACCAGACCTGGCCGCGGCTGTGCGCGCTCGCCGAAGTGGCCTGGAGCGCCCCGGGGCGCCGCTCGTGGCCGGACTTCGAACGCCGCATGGCCCAGGCCCACTACGCGCGGCTCGACGCGCTGGGCGTCGCCTACCGCCCGCCCGGCGGCCCGCACCCCTGGCAGCGGCGGCCGATGCCCGCCGGGCTATCCGGACAACTCGGGCGTCCGGTGGACGGGCAGCCGGGCTGAGTGCCGAACGGGCGTGACGCGCTTCCGGAATGAGGGTGACCCCGGCACCGGTGGAGCCGAAAAATGTGCCAGAGTTGCCTCGCATACCGTACGGCTGGGCAGCCGGGACAGCCGGGAAGGGGCAGCTGGATTGAGCACGCACGCACCTCAGGCATCCGGAGCGCCGCAGACCGCCCGGCTTGTCGCGCAGCCCGCCACCCTGGACGACGCGGTGGCCGCCCTGGCGGCCACCCCCGCCGCCGTACCGGTCGCGGGCGGCACCGACTTGATGGCCGGCGTCAACGCCGGGCTGCTGCGGCCCGCCGCGCTGGTCAGCCTCGGCCGGCTCGGCGAACTGCGCGGCTGGGAGTACCAGGACGGGCACGCGCTGCTCGGCGCCTGCCTCACCCACGCGCGGATGAGCAGGCCCGACTTCGCCGCCCTCATCCCCGCCCTCGCCGCGGCGGCCCGCTCGGCCGGGCCGCCGCAGGTGCGCAACGCGGGAACGCTCGGCGGCAACATCATCACCGCCGCCCCCTCCGGCGACACCCTGCCGGTGCTGGCCGCGCTGGAAGCCACCCTGCTGGTCGCCGGACCGGACGGGCAGGGCCGGCAGATCCCGGTCAGCAGCCTGCTGGCGGGCATGGACCGCCTGCACCCCGCCGAACTCCTGGCCCACGTACGGGTTCCGCTGCTGCACGCCCCCCAGACGTTCCTGAAGGCGACGACGCGCAGCGGCCCCGGGCGGGCCCTGGCGTCGGTGGCCATGGTCCTCGACCCGATACGGCGTGAGGTGCGCTGCGCGGTGGGCGGCGTCGCGCCGATGCCGCTGCGGCCGCTGGACGCCGAGCGCTGGGTGGCGTCGCTGGTCGACTGGGACGGTGAACACGGCCGGGCGCTGGCGCCGGAGGCGCTGACGGCGTTCGGCGACTACGTGGGCCTGGCCTGCGTTCCCGATCCGCAGCCGGGGGAGGCACCACTGCCGGCTGCTGTGCTGCATGTGAGGCGTACCGTGGCGACACTGGCCCGCCGTGGACTCGGAAGGGCGCTGCGATGAGCGACGATCAGCGACAGCCGCGGCCACAGGGTGGCTGGGGCGCGGGGGAGTACGGCGGCGGCGACTACGACGCGGACGCCACGGCGTTCGTGCAGCTGCCGCCGCAGCCGTCGCCGGGCGTGGACCCGCTGGCGGTGACGGGCGGCGCGGTGCCGGTCACCGACCCCGGGGCGACGGGGGCGTGGTCGCTGCCGTTCGCGCCGCAGGCGCAGGCGCAGGCGCAGACGCAGACGCAGGCGCACGGGCAGGGCGGGCAGGGCGAACTGCCGGAGTCCGGCCCGTGGACCGCCGCGCAGCAGAGCGGGCAGCAGGCGGGGCAAGGGCGTTGGCCGGCGTCGGCCGGCTGGCCGGACGCGGGCGGCGCCGGTGGCGACGCCGCCCCGCAGACGAACTGGCCCGCCGCCCGCGACAGCTGGCCGGCGACAGCACAACAGCCCGGCGCGTCCGGGCAGGACGACTGGCAGAGCACGACGGCCCGGGGCGACTGGCCAGGGCCGGGGGGAACGGCGCAGACCGGCACCCCGGGGCGGACGGACGCCTTCCCCCACGACCGCCCGGCCGGCGCGGACCCCGGCCAGGCGCCGGGCGGACAGCAGCAGTCCTGGCCCGCCGCCGCGGGCACCCCGGCACAGCCGGGCTGGCAGGCGGCCCACACCGACACCGCTGCACCGCCCGCCGAGAACCCCGACGGCGCGGCCGCGCCCACGGCCTGGACCACGGCTCCCGGTACCGCCCCGCACGGCACGGACGGCGGCGACGGCGCGGGTCTGCCCGGCCCGGCACCGGCGGCCTCCGGCGAGGACAGCGGCGGACACACCGGGCACGGCACCTGGCCGCCCGCGCAGGACGGGACCCCGGCCCACGGCGTACCGCACCAGACCGCCGGAGCCACGAACGGCGCCCACCCCCAGGCCGGTTGGCCGGGCGGCGCCGACACCGGAACCGGTACCCCACCGCACGGCGCACCGCATCCGCGGCAGTCCGAGCCCGGCGCGGCGGCGAACGGCCCGCAGACCCGGGCCGGCTGGCCGGACGCGGCGGCGGGCACCCCCGCCCACGGTGTGCCGCACCCGCAGACGCACGCCTCCACCACCGGCGCCGAGCACCGTGATGACGGCCCGACTGCCGGGGCCGCCGCGAACGGCGCGCAGGGCCGGACGGGTTGGCCCGACGCCGCGTCCGGTACCGCCCCGGGCGGGCAGCACGGCGCCGGGGCTCCGGCGGCCGCTGACGGCGTGAACGGCGTGAACGGGCAACCGGGCTGGCCGGACGCGACCGGCGGCACCGTGGCACCCACCACGGACGGTGAGAACGGTGCACAGGCCGGGCCGGGTTGGCCCGGCGCGGCGGCGGGCACACCCGCCCAGCCCACCCCACCGGGCGCCGAGGCGGAGAACAGCGAGAACGGCGGGCCGGCAGCGCCGCACGGGGCGCCGTCCCCGGCGCCGGACGCCACCGCGCACGCCGGCTGGCCGGCCGCCCCCGTCGCCGGAACGGAGAGCGCCCCGGCCGGAGGCCGGCAGGCCCGGGCGACCTGGCCGGACCCCGCGACCGGGACGCCCGCGCAGGGCACCACGGTCCCCGGCCCGGCGAACGGCGCGCAGGACCAGGGCGGCTGGGCGGGCGCCCCCGCCACCGCCCACGACCGGCCCGCCCAGCCGACCTGGCCGGACACCGCCCCGGGTACGCCGTCGCACGGCGTACCGGGTCCGCACGACCCCGGCACCGCCCCGGACGGTGCGGCCGGCCCGGAAGTCTCCGCCCCGGGAGCGGAGGGCGCTGCCGCGCACGGCCGGCCGGACGCCGCGTCCGCGACTCCGGCGCAGGGAGTACCGCATCCGCAGGGGCATGCCCCGTCCCCGGACGGCACGAACGGCAGCGATGCCCCGGCCGCCGGGACGGCCGCGCCGTCGGCACCGGGCCAGGGCGGCTGGGGGAGTGCCCCCGATCCGGCCGCCGGATCCGGAACCCCGGCACACGGAGTGCCGCACGCGCCCGCTGACACCGGCAGCGGCACCGGTGCGTCCGGGGTACCGCCGCAGGGCACGCACGCCCCCGACCCGACCGGCGCCGCCGGTACGGAGCACGGCGACCCGGCCCGGACGGCCATGGGCACGCCGCCGCACGGTGTGCCGCAGGCTCAGGTGGCGGCGGGTGCCGCGGGGCCGGACGGTGGGGGTGGCGCGGCGATGCCGCCTGCCGGTACGCCCCCGCACGGCGTCGGGGGAGACGGAAACGGTGCGCCTGGCGTGGCTGCCGGTGTGCCGTCGCAGACGGCGAACGTCCCCGGGGCGCCCGGCGGCACGCCGCCGCACGGCGTGCCGCGGTCGGCGGCATCGGCGGATGCCGCGGGACCGGCCGGTGAGGGTGGCGCGGCCATGGGGCCCGCGGGTGTGTCGCCGCAGGGCATCGGGGAGAGCGGAAACGGTGCCCCCGGTACGCCGCCGCACGGTGTGCCGTCGCAGGCGAGGGGCGCTTCGGGTGCGTCCGGTGACGGTGGTGCCGCCATGCCGCCTGCCGGTACGCCCCCGCACGGAGCAGGGGGAAGCGGAATCGGCGCGCCTGGCGTGCCGCCGCAGACGGCGAACGGCCCGGGCTCGGCCGGTGGTACGCCGCCGCACGGCGTGCCGCAGCCTCAGGCGGAGGCCACCGGTGTGCCGTCGCAGGGCGTGCCGTCACAGGCGGCCGGTACCGCCGGCGCGGACAACGGCGCGGCCGTGGCGGGTGCCGGTACGCCGCCGCACGGCGTGCCGCAGGCCGGGCCCGCGTCCGGTCCGGGCACCGGCGGCGGAACCGGGGCGTCCGGCGCCGATGGTGCTGCGGGGCGGCCCGATGGGGCCGCCGGGGCTCTTCCCGGCGGCGAGGGCGCGGCCGGTGCGCCCGCCGGTACGCCGCCGCACGGTGTCCCGCACGCCCGGGAGCACGTCCCGTCCGCGGGCGGCGCCCCCGGTGACGAGGGTTCCGCCGGGACCCCGCCGCACGGTGT
>NZ_JBHWJL010000239.1:5562-8162 GCF_042731495.1 Streptomyces sp. NPDC059853 | reverse complement strand
GTGACACCTGTGGGGGGGCGCGCGGCGGGGCGCGCCTGGGGGGGGGGGGGGCGGGCGTTCCCTTCCGCCCGGCCCGCACGCTCGCCCGGATCAGCGCCAGCTGCTCCGCCCCCGCTGCCTGGGAATCCCGCTCGCCGCTCACCCGAGCAGTCAAGCAGATGGCCCGGACATCACCGAGCCGGCCGGTTCACAGCCCGACGGTCGCCCGCAGCGCGTCCACCCGGTCGGTGCGCTCCCAGGTGAAGTCGGGCAGCTCACGGCCGAAGTGCCCGTACGCGGCGGTCTGGGCGTAGATGGGCCGCAGCAGGTGGAGGTCGCGGATGATGGCGGCCGGGCGCAGGTCGAAGACCTCGCCGATGGCCTTCTCGATCCGCTCCGGCTCCACGGTGGCGGTGCCGAAGGTCTCCACGAACAGACCGACCGGCTCGGCCTTGCCGATCGCGTAGGCGACCTGGACCTCGCAGCGCGAGGCGAGCCCGGCGGCCACCACGTTCTTGGCGACCCAGCGCATCGCGTAGGCCGCCGAACGGTCGACCTTGGACGGGTCCTTGCCGGAGAACGCCCCGCCGCCGTGCCGGGCCATGCCGCCGTAGGTGTCGATGATGATCTTGCGTCCGGTCAGGCCGGCGTCGCCCATCGGGCCGCCGATCTCGAACCGTCCGGTCGGGTTGACGAGCAGCCGGTAGCCCTCGCTGTCCAGCTTGATGCCGTCGGCGACCAGTGCCTTCAGCTCCGGCTCGACGACGAACTCCTGGATGTCGGGCGCCAGCAGCGACTCCAGGTCGATGTCGGAGGCGTGCTGGCTGGAGACCACGACGGTGTCCAGCCGGACGGCCTTGTCGCCGTCGTACTCGATGGTGACCTGCGTCTTGCCGTCGGGGCGCAGGTACGGGATGGTCCCGTTGCGCCGCACCTCGGAGAGCCGGTGCGAGAGCCGGTGCGCCAGCCGGATCGGCAGCGGCATCAGCTCGGGCGTCTCGTCGCACGCGTAGCCGAACATCAGGCCCTGGTCGCCCGCGCCCTGGCGGTCCAGCTCGTCCAGCTCACCCTCGACCCGCGACTCGTAGGCGGTGTCGACGCCCTGGGCGATGTCGGGCGACTGCGACCCGATGGACACCGAGACCCCGCAGGAGGCCCCGTCGAACCCCTTCTTGGAGGAGTCGTAGCCGATTTCGAGGATCTTGTTGCGCACCAGGGACGCGATGTCCGCGTACGCCTTGGTCGTGACCTCGCCGGCCACGTGCACCAGACCGGTGGTGATCATCGTCTCGACGGCCACCCGGGAGGTCGGGTCCTCCCGGAGGAGGGCGTCGAGAATGGTGTCGCTGATCTGGTCGGCGATCTTGTCGGGGTGACCCTCGGTCACGGATTCCGAGGTGAACAGGCGGCGGGACACATCGCTCCCTGGGGTTGCAGCGGCTGCTGACTGAACTGGGCCGACCCGCTCCGGAAGCTCCGGAGGTCGTCGGTGTGAGTCTATCGACTCGGGGGTCGCTGGACAGCGGAATCCCGTCCGGCTGCCACGGCCCTGTCTTAGCGTAACGGTCCCGCCCCCGGCTGGGGAGAGGCGGACCGCAGTACGAGACGGCGCCAGGGGGGTGGTACGGGGTCAGGCCGTGGTCAGCCGCCTGGCCACGGCGTCCCAGACACGGTCCGCCAGGGCCTCCTTGGGGCCGTACGGCACCGGGGTCTCCGGGCCGCCGGCCTCCAGGATCACCGCTTCGTTCTCCTCGGTGCCGAAGGCGCGCCCGTTGCCGACCTGGTTGACGACCAGCAGATCGCAGCCCTTGCGGGCGAGCTTGGCCCGGCCGCCCTCCAGCACGTCGTCCGTCTCGGCGGCGAAGCCCACCACGACCGGGGGCCGCTCCGGACCGCGGGCGGCCACCTCGGCCAGGATGTCGGGGTTGCGCACCAGGGCGACGGGCTCGGGCTCCGCCCCGTCCCGTTTCTTGATCTTGCTGGTCACCTCGCGCGCCGGGCGGAAGTCGGCGACCGCGGCGGCCATCACCACCACGTCCGCGCCGGTGGCGGCCTTGACCACGGCGTCGTGCAACTCCCGTGCGGTGCCCACCGGGACGACGTCGGCACCGGCCGGGTCGGGCAGCGCGGTGTTGGCCGCGATCAGGGTGACCCGGGCGCCCCGGGCCACGGCGGTGCGGGCCAGGGCGTAGCCCTGCTTGCCGGAGGAACGGTTCCCCAGGTAGCGCACCGGGTCCAGCGGTTCCCGGGTGCCGCCCGCGGAGATCACCACGTGCCGGCCGGCCAGGTCGGGGGCGAGGGCGCCGGTGCCCCGCTCCAGCACCCGGCGGCAGATCTCGAAGATCTCCGCCGGGTCGGGCAGCCGGCCCTTGCCGGTGTCGGCGCCGGTGAGCCGGCCGCTGGCGGGCTCGATGACCACGGCGCCGCGGCGGCGCAGGGTGGCGACGTTCTCCCGGGTGGCCGGGTGCTCCCACATCTCGGTGTGCATGGCGGGCGCGAAGACCACCGGGGCGCGGACCGTGAGCAAGGTGTTGGTGAGCAGGTCGTCCGCCCGCCCGTGGGCCGCCTTGGCCAGCAGATCGGCGGTGGCCGGGGCGATCACCAGCAGGTCGGCCTGCTGA
>NZ_JBHWJL010000239.1:0-5552 GCF_042731495.1 Streptomyces sp. NPDC059853 | reverse complement strand
CACCTCGTGCACGTCCGCGAAGACCTCGGTCTCCACCGGATGGCCGGAGAGGGCCGCCCAGGTCGGCGCGCCGACGAAGCGCAGCGCGTTGGCCGTGGGCAGCACCCGGACGTCGTGGCCCGACTCGGTCAGCCGCCGCAGCAGCTCGCACGCCTTGTAGGCGGCGATCCCGCCGCTGACTCCCAGTACGACCTTCGGCTTGTCCATCGCTGGCCTTCTCCCGGCGCGATCACGGGCCCGGCAGCGTACTGCCGGGCCCGTGGACGATTCGATGCGACGGCCCTCCCGGCCCGGGTTCGGTGCCGGTCGGGTCCGCGATGGCCCCGGAGGTACGGGGCCCGGGCGGTGTCCCCCGGCTACCGTCCCCCGGCCGCCGGGCCGCGGGGCCCGGAGCGACGGGGGATGCCGGAGGGGCCGCGGCTCAGCGGCCCGGGTCGGCCGGGCCGTCGACGGCCTCGGAGGTCAGCAGACCGGCGTTGATCTCGCGGAGCGCGATCGACAGCGGCTTCTCGTGCACATGGGTGTCCACGAGCGGGCCGACGTACTCCAGCAGGCCCTCGCCGAGCTGCGAGTAGTACGCGTTGATCTGCCGCGCGCGCTTGGCGGCGTAGATCACCAGGCTGTACTTCGAGTCGGTGGCCTCGAGCAGCTCATCGATCGGCGGGTTGATGATGCCCTCGGGCGTGGTGATGGAAGAGGACACGCTCTACCTTCCGCAGGGGGTCGGGGGCGGGGGAAACAAAACTGCCCCCTGGTTAACACAGCAAGGCTAGCAGCTCACCCGCGACGTCCTCGACCGACGTGTTCACCAGGGTGACGTCGAACTCGGCCTCCGCCGCCAGCTCCTTCCTGGCCTCGGTCAGCCGCCGTTCGATCACGTCGGGCGGCTCGGTGCCGCGCCCGGTGAGCCGCCGGACCAGCTCCTCCCAGCTGGGCGGGGCCAGGAAGACCAGCCGTGCCTCGGGCATCGAGGAGCGCACCAGCCGGGCGCCCTGGAGATCGATCTCCAGGAGCACCGGGTCCCCCGCCTCCAGCCGGTCGAGCACGGCCCGGCGCGGCGTGCCGTAGCGGTTGCCGGCGAACTCGGCCCACTCCAGCAGTTCCCCGTTGGCGACGAGTTTGTCGAACTCCTCGTCGTCCACGAAGAAGTAGTGCACCCCGTGCTGTTCCCCCGGCCGGGGAGGGCGGGTGGTGGCCGAGACGGACAGCCACACCTCCGGATGAGCTTTGCGCATATGGGCGACGACCGTGCTCTTGCCGACCCCGGAGGGGCCGGAGAGCACGGTCAGCCGCGGACGATCGTTCATGCGCCGATTATCCCGTCTCCCGAGGGAGCGGGAAAATCTCAGGCCGCCTTGTCGCCGAACTCACGCTCCAGCGAGGCGATCTGGTTGGAGCCCAGGCCTCGGACCCGGCGGCTCTCGGAGATGCCGAGACGCTCCATGATCTGCCGGGCGCGGACCTTGCCGACGCCGGGCAGCGATTCGAGCAGCGCGCTCACCTTCATCTTGCCGATGACATCGTTCTTCTGGCCCTGCTGAATGACCTCGTGCAGGGAGGCGCCGGAGTGCTTGAGCCGATTCTTGACCTCGGCGCGCTCCCGGCGAGCCGCGGCGGCCTTCTCAAGCGCGGCTGCGCGCTGTTCAGGGGTTAGGGGCGGAAGAGCCACGCCTACGTCACCTCGGGTGTCGAATCTGTTGGATACGGACAGCACGTGACCTGGTGGCCCCGTGCCGGCGGGCAGCCGACTGGGCGCCGTGCTGCTCCGCTCTCGTCGGAGACTAGCGGCCGATCCGGCCTGAGTCAGCGAGAATCGTCAAAAAGTCCAGGTCAGCGTTCAATCAGTACGAACTTTTCGGACATTTCTCTACGGTGGAGGGCTCAACGGCGGTCACGGAGCGCCGCCGAGAGCGCCCGTACCTCCGCTTCCGCCGCCGCACGCAACGCCTCCACCCCGGGCCCGGCCCGCAGCACCGACCGGCTGACACTGGGCACCACCTGACCGATCCGGTCCCCGAACAGCCGGGGCAGGTCGGCCGCGGTGGCCCCCTGGGCGCCGATGCCGGGAGCCAGCAGCGGGCCGTTGACCGCCAGGTCGACGCCCGCCGTGGACAGCGTGGCACCGATCACCGCGCCGACCGAGCCGAGCGGGGCGGCCCCCGCGTTCTCCCGGGCGATCGCGTCCAGCATCAGCTGGGCCAGCGGGCGCCCGTCGGCGGCGGTGGCCCGCTGCACCTGTGCGCCCTCCGGGTTGGAGGTGAGCCCCAGGACGAAGATCCCGCCCCCGTGCGTACGCGCCAGGTCCAGCGCGGGGCGCAGCGACTCGAAGCCGAGGTAGGGGCTGACGGTGATCGCGTCCGAGAAGAGCGGGGCGCCCGGCTCCAGATAAGCGGTGGCGTAGGCGGCCATGGTGGAGCCGATGTCGCCGCGCTTGACATCGGTGACCACCAGCGCCCCGGCCGCCCTGCTGTCGGCGACGGCCCGCTCCAGGACGGCCACGCCCCGGGAGCCGAAGCGCTCGAAGAACGCGGACTGCGGCTTGAGCACCGCGACCCGGTCCGCCAGCGCCTCCACCACGGTGCGGGTGAACCGCTCCAGGCCGGCGACGTCGTCGCCGAGCCCCCAGTCGGCGAGCAGCGCGGCGTGCGGGTCGATCCCCACGCACAGCGGCCCGCGTTCGGCCATGGCCCGGTGCAGCCGGGCGCCGAACGGCTCGGTGGCGCTCATGCCGCGTCCCCCTTCGCCCCGGCCCCGGCGGCGGCCTCCGCGCCGCCCTGGGTGCCGTGGCCGGTGCCGGCGTCGGTGCCGACGGCCTCGGCCAGCGTCCGGTACGGGCTGGCCGCCAGCTGCCGGGCGAGCCCGCGGTGGATGCGCCGGGCCCAGGCCGGGCCCTCGTAGATGAAGCCGCTGTAGCCCTGGATCAGGGTCGCTCCGGCGCGGATCCGCGCCCAGGCGTCCTCGGCCGTGGTGATCCCGCCCACCCCGATCAGGGTGAGCCGGCCGCCGGTACGCCGGTGCAGCCGGCGCAGCACCTCCAGGGAGCGCTCGGTCAGCGGCGCGCCGGAGAGGCCGCCCGCGCCGATGGCCGCCACCTCCTCGTCGGGGGTGGCCAGGCCCGCCCGGGAGATGGTGGTGTTGGTGGCGATGATGCCGTCGAGGCCCAGTTCCAGGGCGAGATCGGCGACGGCGTCGATGTCCTCGTCGGCGAGATCGGGGGCGATCTTCACCAGCAGCGGCACCCGGCGCCCGGTCACGGTCCGGTCGGCGGCCTCGCGGACGGCGCTCAGCAGCGGGCGCAGCTGGTCGACGGCCTGGAGGGCGCGCAGCCCCGGGGTGTTGGGCGAGGAGACGTTGACCACGAGGTAGTCGGCGTGGGCGGCGAGCCGCTCGGTGGAGGTCACGTAGTCGGCGACGGCCTCCTCCTCGGGGACCACCTTGGTCTTGCCGATGTTGACGCCCACGACGGTGCCACCGGGGCGGGACACGCGGCGGGCCAGCCGGGCGGCGACGGCGGCGGAGCCGTCGTTGTTGAAGCCCATCCGGTTGACCAGGGCGCGGTCGGCCACCAGCCGGAACAGCCGGCGGCGCGGATTGCCGGGCTGCGGCTCGCCGGTGACCGTGCCGATCTCGATGTGGTCGAAGCCGAGCAGGGCCAGGCCGTCGATGCCGACCGCGTTCTTGTCGAAGCCGGCGGCGAGCCCGAAGGGGCCGGGCATGGTGCGGCCGAGCGCCCGCACCCGCAACTGCGGGAAGCGGGGCGCGAAACCGGCCCGTACGGCGTCGCGCACCACGGGGACGGAGGCGGCGGCCCGGATGGCCCCGAACGCGAGATGGTGGGCGCGTTCGGGGTCGATCCGGGTGAGGACCGTGCGGAAGAGCAGGGAGTAGGCGCGTCCCATGTCAGGCGCCCGTCCCTTCGGCGCCGGCTTCCCGGGCGCTGATCAGGTGCCGGGCGTGGTCCTGGAGCGAGCGGACGCCGACGTCGCCGTGGCGCAGGGCGTCGATGCCCTGGACGGCGGCGGCCAGCGCCTGCACGGTGGTGAGGCAGGGCACGGCGCGGGCGACGGCCGCGGTACGGATGTCGTAGCCGTCGAGCCGGCCGCCGGTGCCGTAGGGGGTGTTGACGATCAGATCGACGTCCCCGTCGTGGATGAGCTGGACGATGGTCTTCTCGCCGTTCGGCCCCTCGCCCTCGCTCTGCTTGCGCACCACGGTGGCGTCGATGCCGTTGCGGCGCAGCACCTCGGCGGTGCCGGAGGTGGCGAGCAGTTCGAAGCCGTGCTCGACCAGGGCGCGGGCCGGGAAGATCATGGCGCGCTTGTCGCGGTTGGCGATCGAGATGAACGCCCGTCCCTTGGTGGGCAGCGCTCCGTAGGCGCCGGCCTGGGACTTGGCGTAGGCGGTGCCGAAGACCGTGTCGATGCCCATGACCTCGCCGGTGGAGCGCATCTCGGGCCCGAGCACCGTGTCCACGCCCCGGCCCTGGACGTCGCGGAACCGCGACCAGGGCATGACGGCCTCCTTGACGGAGATGGGGGCGTCCATGGGCAGGGTGCCGCCGTCGCCGTGGGCGGGCAGCAGTCCTTCGGCGCGCAGTTCGGCGACGGTGGCGCCGAGCGAGATGCGGGCGGCGGCCTTGGCCAGCGGGACGGCGGTGGCCTTGGAGGTGAAGGGCACGGTGCGGGAGGCGCGGGGGTTGGCCTCCAGCACGTAGAGGATGTCGCCGGAGAGCGCGAACTGGATGTTGATCAGTCCGCGGACGCCGACCCCGGCGGCGATGGCCTCGGTGGAGGCGCGCAGCCGCTTGATGTCGTGGCCGCCGAGGGTGATGGGCGGCAGGGCGCAGGCCGAGTCGCCGGAGTGGATGCCGGCCTCCTCGATGTGCTCCATGACGCCGCCGAGGTAGAGCTCGTGGCCGTCGTAGAGGGCGTCCACGTCGATCTCGATGGCGTCGTCGAGGAACCGGTCGATGAGGACGGGGTGTTCGGAGATGAGCCCGGCGTGCCGCTCCAGGTAGTCGGCGAGCGAGGGCTCGTCGTACACGATCTGCATGCCCCGGCCGCCCAGGACGTAGCTGGGGCGGACCATCACGGGGTAGCCGATGCCGGCGGCGATGGTGCGGGCCTCGTCGAAGGAGTGCGCGGTGCCGTACTTGGGGGCGGGCAGGCCGGCGGCCTCCAGGACGCGGCCGAAGTGGCCGCGCTCCTCGGCGAGGTTGATGGCCTCGGGCGAGGTGCCGACGATCGGCACGCCGTTGTCCTTCAGGGCCTGGGCGAGACCGAGCGGGGTCTGGCCGCCGAGCTGGACGATGACGCCGGCCAGCGGTCCGGCCTGCGCCTCGGCGTGCACGATCTCCAGGACGTCCTCCAGGGTGAGCGGCTCGAAGTAGAGCCGGTCGGAGGTGTCGTAGTCGGTGGAGACGGTCTCGGGGTTGCAGTTGACCATGACGGTCTCGTAGCCGGCCTCGCTGAGCGCGAAGGAGGCGTGGACGCAGGAGTAGTCGAACTCGATGCCCTGGCCGATGCGGTTGGGGCCGGAGCCCAGGATGATGA
>NZ_JBHWJL010000238.1:0-8246 GCF_042731495.1 Streptomyces sp. NPDC059853 | reverse complement strand
CCCCTTCCCCGGTACGGGGGAGCGGGGATACGGCCGCGGGCACGCGAGCTGAGCCCGCTCCGGCGGTGGCCGCCGGAGCGGGCCGCGGCACCGTGCGGCGCGTCAGCGGGCGTAGTACTCGACGACCAGCTGCTCGTCGCAGACCACCGGGATCTCCTTGCGCTGGGGGTCCCGGTCGAGCCGGAACGCCAGCGCCTGGAGGTTGACCTGGAGGTAGCGCGGGGTCTCCCCGTCCAGGGCGTAGCCGCCCTCGCGGGCGACCTGGAAGGGGTGCTTGTCCCGGCTGCGCTCGCGGACGGTGACCACGTCGTCCGGGCGGACCCGGAAGGAGGGCTTGTCCACCTTGCGGTCGTTGACCGCGATGTGACCGTGTACGACCATCTGGCGGGCCTGGTAGATGGTGCGGGCCAGACCGGAGCGCAGGACCAGCGCGTCCAGGCGCCGCTCCAGCTCGATGATCAGGGCCTCACCGGTCTTGCCCTCGACCTTGCGGGCGCGGTCGTAGGCGCGGGCCATCTGCCGCTCGCTGATGTCGTACTGGGCGCGCAACCGCTGCTTCTCCAACAGCCGGACCTTGTAGTCACTGGTCTGCTTCCGGCCACGCCCATGCTGGCCGGGAGGGTAGGGGCGCTTCTCGAAGTACTTGACGGCCTTGGGGGTCAGTGCGATGCCGAGCGCCCGCGACTTCTTGACCTTGGGGCGTGATTGGTTCACGTGGAACAAACCTCCGTGTAAGTTAGGTGAGCCTTACCTTAGCGGAGGAGAACGCATGCTTCGACCTGGGAGCGCCATCAGCGCCCAACAGCCCACCGCAGCCGAGCGGGTGCGCACCCTCGTGGAGTCGAATGCGTCAGCGAGTCTGACCATTCCGGGCGGCGAACTGGACGAACCGGGGCTCAGCACCCCGGAATCCCGCGTGGTCGCGGCCTCCGGAGATGTCCTGCTGCTGATCCCGGCACGTGCCCCGGCGGCCAGAGCTGCCGTTCATGCCCAAGGTGACGAGCTTACCGCCGTGATGGAGATCACCGACGTCGCCCCTGTCTCCGTCCCCCATCGTATCCGGGGCCGCGGATGGGTCGCCGGGTGGCTGACCACCGTCCCCGGGCCCGAGCGCGCGGAGGGGGCCGCGCTGCTGGCCGGGCGGCACCCCTCGGGGCCGGTGCCCGGCCCGGACTGGACCCTGCTGCGTCTTGAGGTGGGCGAGGCGTACACCGACGATCTGTGGGGCGCCGCCCCGGTGGAGCCGGACGAGTTCGCGGCCGCCGCACCCGATCCGCTGACCCGGCACGAGGCCGAACTGCTCCAGCACCTGGCCTCCTCGCACGAGACCCAGCTGCGCTCGCTGTGCGCCCTGCTGAGCGACCGGGGGGCCGGCTGCGACGCCTGGCAGCGGGTGGTCCCGCTCGGGCTCGACCGGTTCGGGCTGCGGGTGCGGTTCTGCACCGGAGGGCACTGCTTCGACGCCCGCTTCGAGTTCCCCGAGCCGGTGGGGGACGTGACGGGACTGCGGCACGCCATGCGGCAGCTGTTCGCGTCGGCGGCCGCCGGGGAGTGACCGGACCCGGGGCGGCGGGAGACGGCTACGAGCGGGGGTCGGTGCCCCCGGCCAGCCGTTCCCGCACCCGCTCGGCGATGTCCGCGTAGCGGGCCTCGGCGCCGCGCCGCGTCGGCTGGTAGTACCGCTTGCCGTGCACCGCGTCCGGCGCGTACTGCTGGGCCGCGATGCCGTCCGGCAGGTCGTGCGGGTACTGGTAGCCGGCCCCGTGGCCCAGCTTCTGGGCGCCCTTGTAGTGCGCGTCCCGCAGATGGCCGGGCACCGGACCGGCGAGACCCGCCCGGACATCCGCCAGCGCGGCGCCGATCGCCACCGTGGCCGCGTTGGACTTGGGCGCCAGGGCGAGCGCGATCACCGCCTGGCTCAGCGTCAGCGACGCCTCGGGGAACCCGATCAGCGCCACCGCCTGCGCGGCGGCCACCGCCGTCTGGAGAGCGGTGGGGTCCGCCATCCCGATGTCCTCGCTCGCGGAGATCATCAGCCGCCGGGCGATGAAGCGCGGGTCCTCCCCCGCCTCGATCATGCGGGCCAGATAGTGCAGCGCCGCGTCCACGTCCGAGCCCCGGATGGACTTGATGAGCGCGCTGGCCACGTCGTAGTGCTGATCGCCGTCCCGGTCGTAGGTGACGGCCGCCCGGTCCACCGCCTCCTCCAGGGTGGCCAGGGTGATCTCCCGCTCCCCCTTGGCCAGCGCCGCCCCGGCGCCCGCCTCCAGCGCGGTGAGCGCCCGCCGGGCGTCGCCCCCGGCGATCCGCAGCAGATGGGCCTCGCTGTCCTCCGGCAGCGTCACCGCCCCGTCCAGGCCCCGCTCCTCGGTGACCGCGCGGCGCAGCAGGCCGCGCAGATCGTCCTCGGTCAGCGGCTCCAGGGTGAGCAGCAGGGAGCGGGAGAGCAGCGGCGAGATCACCGAGAAGTAAGGATTCTCCGTGGTGGCGGCCACCAGCGTGACCCAGCGGTTCTCCACCGCGGGCAGCAGCGAGTCCTGCTGGGCCTTGCTGAAGCGGTGGATCTCGTCCAGGAACAGCACCGTGTCCCGCGCGTAGGCGCCCGAGGAACGGCGGGCGCCGTCGATGACCGCGCGCACCTCCTTGACCCCGGCGGTGATCGCGGACAGCTCCACGAACCGCTTGTCGGTGGCCTTGCTGACCACGTGCGCCAGGGTGGTCTTGCCGGTGCCGGGCGGCCCCCACAGGATCACCGAGGACGGCCCGGCGGGACCGCCGCCGCCCTCCCCCACCAGCCGGCGCAGCGGCGACCCGGGGCGCAGCAGATGCCGCTGCCCCATGACCTCGTCCAGCGTGCGGGGGCGCATCCGCACCGCCAGCGGGCTGGTGGACGGGTCGCGCTCCTGGCGGTCTTCGGCAGCGGCGGTGAACAGATCGGGCTCCACACCCAAACCCTAAGTCACCCCGCCGACAGCGGGCCGGGGCCGGCTCAGCCGGTCCAGAAGTCCCACCAGCGGGTCAGGACGAGCATGCCGATGATCGCCACGTGCACCACCGGGAACAGCCAGTGGAACTCCTCAATGGTCCGCTTCACGCCGGCCGGCGCCGGGATGATGCCGTGCCGGATGTTGTGCGCCGTCGTGTACCAGAACATGAAGATGGTGGCGACCCACGCCAGGCAGCACCACAGGCACAGGGCGCTGATCTCGTAGAGCGACTGGTACTGGAGCCAGGTGCAGAAGGCGACCCCGAACAGGGTGCCGCCCTGGAGGCCCAGCCAGAACCAGCGCCGGTAGCGGGCCCCGGCCAGCAGACCCATGCCGATCGCGATCACCGCGCCGTAGCTGACCAGGCCCAGCATCGGGTTGGGGAACCCGAAGACCGCCGCCTGATCGCTCTCCATGATGCTGCCGCAGGAGACGATCGGATTGAGGCTGCAGGCCGGGGTGAAGTCCGGGTCCTCCAGCAGATGGAACTTGTCCAGGGTGATCACCCAGGCGGCCAGCAGGCCCATGAAGCCGGTGATCACCAGCAGCACGGCGAAGCCGCGGCCCGCTCCCACCTCCTCCGGGCCGTCCTGAGCAGGCTCCTGGGTGCGTGCCACGTCTACCGCCGATGCCGTCATCTCGCCATTCCCGCTCGTCGTCGGATACGGGCCCAATTCTGCACCAGCCAGGCTCCCCGCCAAGGGGTCCGTATCACCCGTTCGGCGTACCGGTGTCCCCGAGCCGTCCGGTCAGCTCCGTGACCAGGGCGTCCACCGGCACCGGGTGCTGCTCACCGCTGGCGAGGTCCTTCAGCTGGATCACGCCCTCGGCCAGATCGCGCTCCCCGGCCACCAGGGCGTACCGGGCCCCGCTGCGGTTGGCGGCCTTCATGGCCGCCTTCAGCCCCTTGCCGCCGTACGCCAGGTCGGCCGCGATCCCGGACCTGCGCAACCCGGTGACCACGGAGAACAGCGTGCGCGCCGCCTCCTCGCCGAGCGGCACGGCGAACACCTGGGTGGCGGCCGGGAGGTCGAGAGCGATGCCCTCGGCGCGCAGCGCCAGCACCGTGCGGTCCACGCCCAGGCCCCAGCCGACCGAGGGCAGCGCGGGGCCGCCGATCATCTCCGAGAGCCCGTCGTAGCGGCCGCCGCCACCGAGCGCCGACTGGGAGCCGAGACCGCCGTGCACGAACTCGAAGGTGGTGCGGGTGTAGTAGTCCAGGCCCCGGACGAGCTTCGGGTCGTCCTCGAAGGCGACCTCCGCCGCGGTCAGCAGCTCCCGCACCCGCTCGTGGTACTCCTTGCACGCCTGGCACAGGTGGTCGCGCATCATCGGCGCCCCGGCCAGCTGCCGCTGCACCGACTCGCGCTTGTCGTCCAGCACCCGCAGCGGGTTGATCTCGATCCGGGCCCGGGTGTCCTCGTCCAGGTCCAGTCCGCGCAGGAACTCCTGGAGCGCGGCCCGGTAGGCGGGGCGGCACTCCCGGTCGCCCAGCGAGTTGAGCAGCAGCCGCACCCCGGTGAGCCCGAGCGCGCGGTAGGAGTCGGCGGCCATGATGATCAGCTCGGCGTCCAGCGCCGGGTCCTCGGCGCCGATGGCCTCGGCGCCCACCTGGGAGAAGTGCCGGTAGCGGCCGGCCTGCGGGCGCTCGTAGCGGTAGAAGGACCCGGAGTACCAGAGCTTGACCGGCAGATTGCCCGCCCGGTGCAGATTCGCCTGGAGCGCGGCGCGCAGGACGGAGGCGGTGCCCTCGGGGCGCAGCGCCAGGTGGTCGCCGCCCTTGGTGGTGAGGGTGTACATCTCCTTGGTGACGATGTCGGTGGACTCACCGACGCCCCGGGAGAACAGCTCGACGTTCTCGAACCCGGGGGTCTCGGCGTAGCCGTAGCCGGCCCGGCGCAGCGGGGCGGCCATGGCCTCGCGCACCGCGAGGTAGGTCGCGGAGTCGGGGGGGAGCAGGTCGTAGGTGCCCTTGGGGGCGGAGAAGGTGCTCACGGAAAGGGGTCTTCACATTCCTCGTCGCGGCGCGGGGGTCTCCCCTGCGCCCTGGCCGGCGGCGAGTTCCCGCAGGAACGGGTTGGTCGCGCGCTCGGTGCCGATGGTGGTCTGGGGGCCGTGCCCGGACAGGACGACCGTGGAGTCCGGCAGCGGCAGGCACACCCGTGCCAGCGAGCGCAGGATCTCGGCGTGGTCGCCGCCGGGCAGATCGGTGCGTCCGATGGAGCCGGCGAACAGCAGGTCGCCGGAGAAGAACACCGGGGGGATGTCCTCCGCTTCCGGCAGCCCGAAGGTCACCGACCCCTTGGTATGGCCCGGGGCGTGCGTGACGCCGAACTCCAGACCGGCCAGTTCCACGGTGCTGCCGTCGCTCAGCTCGCGCAGGTCGTCGGGTTCCCCCACCGTCAGGTCGCCCAGCAGCTGGGTGCCGATGGTCCGGCCGAGGGCCTTCTCCGGGTCGCTGAGCATGGAGCGGTCCCGCGGGTGGATCCAGGCGGGGACGTCGTGGGCTCCGCACACCGGGATCACCGAGGCGACGTGGTCGAGGTGGCCATGGGTGAGCAGCACGGCGACCGGCTTGAGCCGGTGGCGGGCGATGGTGGCGGCGACTCCCTCGGCGGCCTGGTGGCCGGGGTCGATGATCACGCACTCCTCGCCCGCGGCGGGGGCGACCAGATAGCAGTTGGTCCCCCAGGCCCCGGCGGGGAAGCCAGCGATGAGCACGGGCGTCCTTCGTGGTGGTCGGCGTCGGCTGTGAACGGGAAGCCTACCGGCGACGGTACGGGGCGGGCGAACCCGTATACGGTGACGCATGGCTTGTCGGGTACGTCAGGAGGAGAGCGGTGGTCAGCAAAGAGCAGCGGCGCAAGCAGCTCGCCCGGGCGAAGTGGGAGCGGCAGCAGCAGCGCCGCGGGGAGCGGTGGCGCAGGGCGCGGCGGCGCAGGGCCGTACTGGCCGCCGCCTTGGTGGTGCTGGTGGCGGGCGGCGGTACCGCCCTGGCGACGGGGGTGTTCGGCGGGGACGACGACACCGCGGACGCGGCGGCGCGGGATCAGCCGGACCAGGACGGCCTGGACCAGGAGGAGGAGACCCCGCCGGTGGAGGACCCGTGCGCGGCCCCGTCCGGGGGCTCGCCCTCGGAGCAGCAGTGGGACGCGGAGCCGGAGCTGACGGTGGACACCTCGGCCGCGTACACCATGTCGCTGGCCACGACCTGTGGTGACATCGAGATCGCGCTGGACGCGGAGGCGGCCCCGCGCACGGTCAACTCGTTCGCGTTCCTGGCCGGTGAGGGCTTCTTCGACCACAGCCCCTGCCACCGGCTGGTGACCGAGGGCCTGCACGTGCTCCAGTGCGGCGACCCGACCGGCACCGGCATGGGCGGCCCCGGGTACACCATCCCGGACGAGAACCTGGACGCGCCCGAGGTGGCGGACGGGGTCTACCCGGCGGGCACGGTGGCGATGGCCAACCAGTACAACCCGCAGGAGGACAGCGGCCGGGACTCCGGCGGCAGCCAGTTCTTCCTGGTCTACGAGGACAGTGAGCTGCCGCCCGACTACACGCCGTTCGGTACGGTCACCGCGGGTCTCGATGTGCTCCAGACCATCGCGGAGGCGGGCAGCGGCACCGATCCCGCCACCGGGAACACCCCGCCGAACGCCACCGTGGTCATCGAGTCGGCGACGGTGGAGGCGGGCTGAGGGGCGCCCGGCGGGATTTCGTTCCGTCAGGGGCGGACAGCCGGGCGAACCGTCGCCTATGTTGGGCGGGGTACAGGGCCCCTCGCCGGTCTGGTGGGCCCGGAAGCCGGATGAGACCGGGTGAAATTCGTGGATGATGCCGTGGCAAGGGTTCGCGGCATCGTGTGAGGAGACGCCGTGAGCGACGCGCGACAGGCTGCCGAGCCGCAGACCAAGACCCAGCCGACGCCGGAGGCGCCGGCCGCAGGGGCGAGCGAGGCTGCTGCTGCGAGCGACGCGGGCACCGCGGCACCGGCCGGCGGCGCGTGGGGGCGCGTCGACGAGACGGGCACGGTGTACGTGCGCACGGCCGACGGGGAGAAGACCGTCGGCTCCTGGCAGGCCGGTTCGCCCGACGAGGCGCTCGCCTATTTCGAGCGCAAGTACGAGGGCCTGGTCGTGGAGATCGACCTGCTGGAGCGCCGGGTGCGCACCACCGATCTGTCCGCCAAGGACGCCCAGACGGCCATCGGACATCTGCGCGAGCAGGTGGACGGGGCGCACGCCGTCGGTGATCTGGCCGCGCTGGGGCGCCGGCTGGACCAGCTGACCACCGTGGTCGAGGAGCGCCGGCGCGAGCGCAAGGCCGCCCGGGCCAAGCAGGGCGAGGAGGCCAGGGCCGCCAAGGAGGCCCTGGTCGCCGAGGCCGAGGAGCTGGCCGGCAGCGACCAGTGGCGGGCGGCCGGCGAGCGGCTGCGCGCCCTGGTGGACATCTGGAAGGGGCTGGCGCGGCTCGACCGCAAGACGGACGACGAGCTGTGGCACCGCTTCTCGCAGGCCCGCTCGGCGTTCTCCAAGCGGCGCAAGGCGCACTTCGCCTCGCTGGACGCGCAGCGCGAGGAGACCCGGCGGCGCAAGGAGAAGCTGATCGCCGAGGCGGAGGCGCTGTCCACGTCCACCGACTGGGGGGCGACGGCGACCCGCTACCGGGAGCTGATGACCGAGTGGAAGGCGGCGGGCCGGGCGCACCGGGACGCGGAGGAGGACCTGTGGACCCGGTTCCGGGCCGCGCAGGACGTCTTCTTCCAGGCCCGGAGCGCGGTGTTCGCCGAGCGCGACAGTGAGCAGCGGGAGAACCTGACTCGCAAGGAGCAGCTGGCGGCCGAGGCGGAGAAGCTGCTGCCGATCACGGATGTGAAGGCCGCCCGGCTCGCGCTGCGCTCCATCGGGGAGCGCTGGGAGGCCATCGGGCATGTGCCCCGGGACGCCAAGAACGCCATCGAGGGCCGCTGGAACGCCGTGGAGCGGGCCGTCGCGGAGGCCGAGGAGGCCGAGTGGCGGCGGACCAACCCGGAGGCCAGGGCGCGGGCGGCGGGGCTGACCGGTCAGCTCCAGGACGCGGTGGACAAGCTGCGGCGGCAGGCCGAGCAGGCGCGGGCGGCGGGCAACACCGCCAAGGCCGACAAGCTGGTGAAGGAACTCGCCGGCCGGCAGGCGCTGCTGGACCAGGCGCTGAAGGGCCTGGCCGAATTCGGCGGCTGACACCGGCCGCGCGGCGCACGCGCGGCACCACCCGGGC
>NZ_JBHWJL010000237.1:0-8250 GCF_042731495.1 Streptomyces sp. NPDC059853 | reverse complement strand
CAGGACGGAGCGCCGGACGGTGCCCGTCCGCGGGCGACGCGCGGCGGCCGGTCCCCGGCCGCCGGACGGGTCCGCACGGCGGCGGCGCCGGTGCGCGCCCCCGTCGTTCCACCGCCCCCGCGCCCACCGGTGACCGGCCCGCCCGCCGGGTTCACAGCGCGGCGGTGAACTCCCTGGCCCGCTCGGTGATCTGCCGCCAGTCACCGGCGGCGACCGCCGCGGGCGGGACCACGTCGGAGCCCGCGCACACGGCCAGGGCTCCCGCGGCCAGGAAGGCGGCGGCGTTGGCCGCGTTGACACCGCCCGAGGCGACCAGGGAGGTGCCGGGGAACGGGCCGGCCAGGTCCCGGAAGTGACGCGGGCCCAGGCTGTGCGCGGGAAAGATCTTCACGGCGGCGGCCCCGAGATCGAGGGCCTGCCCGACCTCGGTGGGGGTGAGGGCGCCCATGACGACCGGGACACCGGCGGCGGCCGCGGCCCCGGCCACGGCCGGCCGGACCCCGGGGGTGACCAGGTAGCGGGCGCCCGCCTCGATCGCCTGCTCCGCCTGGGCGGCGGTGAGGACCGTACCGGCTCCCAGCCCCGCGCCGAGGCCGGCCGCGGCGGACGCGCGGCGCAGGTGGCCGGCGAGGCCGGGGGTGGTGTACGTGAACTCGACCCAGCGGATACCGCCTTCGCGCAGGGCCGCGCACAGGGCTGCGGCGTCGGGGATGCGCGGGGCGCGGACGACGGCGATGACGCGGTCGGCGGCGAGCGGGGCGAGCGGGTCAGGGGTGGTCATCGTCGGTGCTCCAGGCGGCGTCGTCGAGGGTGAGCCACGGGTCGAGTCGGTCGCGTGGCGGGAGAGTGGGCAGATCGTGGCGGGTGCGCAGGGCGGCCGCGGCGGCGAGGTGGCCCAGCCGCAGCCGGGCCACGGGGTCGCGGTCCTCCAGCAGGGCGGCGAGGTAACCGGCGGCGAAGGCGTCGCCCGCGCCGACCGGTTCGACCACGGACAGCCGCCGAGCGGGGACGAAGGCGGCGCCGTCCCGGGTGCTGTAGGAGGTGGCCCCGATGTGGGCGTCCTTGATGACGATGAGCGGCGCCGGGGCGATCAGGTCCCGGATCTCCTCGGGTTCCGCGGTGCCCCACAGGGCCTCGGCCTCGTCCCGGCCGGTGAAGACCAGGTCGGCGGCGCGGGCGAGCGCGAGCAGGGTGGGGGCGGCCGACCGGGGCTGTCCGCGCCACAGCGCCGGGCGGTGGTTGACGTCGAAGGAGAGCAGCGGCCCCGGTGCGGCGCGCCGGATCAGCAAGGCGTCCAGCAGTTCCGCGCAACTGTCGGAGAGCGCGGCGGTGATGCCCGTGACATGCAGGACGCGCGCCTCGCGCAGCAGGGGGAGGCCGGCGAGCCCCGGACCCATCCGGGCGGCCGCGGAGTCCCGCCGGTAGTAGTGGGGGCGGGTGCCGTGCGGGCCGGGGTCCTTGGCGTACAGCCCGGTGGGCCGGTCGGGGTCGAGCGTCACCGCGCCGGTGTCCACGCCGCGCGCGCCGAGTTCGCGCAGGATCCGGGCACCGAACGGGTCGCGGCCGACCCGGCCGGCCCAGGCCGCGCGGTGGCCCAGGGCGGCCACCGTGCAGGCGACGTTGGACTCGGCTCCGCCGATGCCCAGGGCGAGGCCGTCCGCGTCGGCGAGGGGCCGGCCGTCGGCCGGGGTGAGGACGGCCATGGTCTCGCCGACGCAGACGACGTCGGGGGCCGGGTGGCCGCTCACCGGGGTTCCGCCAGCCGGAGCATGACCTTGCCGCTGCCGGTGGCCGGGTCGGCGGCTACCGCGAGGGCCGTGGGCGCCTCGTCGATGCCGAAGCGGTGGCTGATGACCGGGGAGACGTCCAGGCCGTCCCGGAGGGCGGCCAGCGCGTCGTCGATCTCCCCGGCGAAGCGGTAGGAGCCGCGCCAGTCGATCTCCCGGGTGACCAGGTCACCGAGCGCGGCGGGGGCGGGGGCGCCGGGCAGGTTGCCGACCTGGACGAGGGTGCCGCCCCGGGCGGTGGACCGCAGCACGGGACCGAGCGCGGCAGGCGCCCCGGACGCCTCGAACACGATCTCGACATCCTCGGGCAGGGCCGCGCCGTCCGACAGATCGCGGGTGTCGGTGGCGCCCATGGCCCGGGCGACGGCGAGCGAGGCGGCCGACAGATCGGCGGCGACGACGGCCGCCGCGCCCCGGTGCAGCGCCGCGGCGACGATGAGGGCGCCGATGGGTCCCGCGCCGTTCACCAGGACGGTGCGTCCGCGCGGGTCGGGGGCCCGGTGGACGGCGTGCAGGGCCACGGCGAGCGGTTCGGCCAGGGCGCCGTGCTCGGTGCCGACCCCCGGCGGCAGCGGGCGGACCTGCTCGGCGAGGACCGTACGGTACTGGCTGAATCCGCCGTCGGTGTGCGGGTTGAAGGCGGCGGAGCCGAAGTAACGCACCCGCGAGTGGAGGTTGCCGCGACCGGCGAGCCGGGCGGGGAGCACCGAGTCGGCGGTGGGCAGTGCCGGGTGGACGGTGACCGGCTGGCCTTCCGTCAGCCCGGTGACGGAGGGGCCGAGGGCCGCGACGCGTCCCGCGACCTCGTGGCCGAGGACCATGGGCCGCTTGAGGGTGGCGGTCCCGGACGCGCCGTGCTTCCAGTAGGAGAGGTCGGAGCCGCAGATGCCGCCCCACTCCAGGGCGAGCAGCACCTCGCCCGGGCCCGGCGGGGCGGGCCGGGGACGCTCGTCGACGCGTACGTCCCCGGGCCCGTGCACAACGACCGCTTTCATGCCGCGTCCTCCAGCCGGACCAGGTCGCGGCCCCGGGTCTCGGGCGCCGCGACGGCGGAGACGAGGGTGATGGCCGAGTAGACGACGAGCATGGCGGCGATGGGCCACCAGCTGCCGGTGGCGGCGGTGAGGGAGGCGGCGAGCACCGGTCCGATGGCGGTGGCGAGCACTCCGCCGATCTCCTTGGCGACGGCGAGCTGGGTGAACCGGGTGCGGGAGCCGAAGAGTTCGGCCATGGTGACGCTCTCCAGGGAGAACAGGCCGAGGACACCGATGTTCAGGGCCAGGACCATGCCGAGCATCAGCGCGGTGTGGGAGCCGTGCGCGACCATCAGCATCAGGGGGAAGGCCAGCAGCATGGTGGCGGTGGTGAGGGCGATGTACATCGGGCGGCGGCCGAAGCGGTCGCCGAGGACACCGACGAGCGGGACGGTGGCGAAGCCCAGCAGCGAGCCGTAGAGGATGGCGTCGGTGGGGACGGCACGGTCGACGGCCAGCGTGGTGGCGATGTAGCCGACGAGGAAGGTCTGCACCAGGCCGGAGTTGCCCGCCTGGCCGAAGCGCAGGCCGAGCGCGAGGAAGAACGCCTTGCCCTTGCGCTGGCGCAGCCCGGCCTCCAGGGCGCCGGCCTTGCGGTCCTCCTGCGCGGTGGTGGCGGCGTGCTCCAGTTCGTCGCGGGAGAGGGCGACACCGTCGACGACGTCGGGCCGCTCCTCGAAGACCGGGCTCTCCTTGAGGTTGCGGCGCAACCAGACGGCGAACAGCAGCAGCAGGAAGCTGAGCAGGAAGGGCAGGCGCCAGCCCCAGGCGAGCAGTTGCTCCTCGCTCAGCACGGCGAGCAGGATGGCCCACAGTCCGGAGGCCGCCAGGGTGCCGGAGTTGGTGCCGAGGGAGACGAGCGAGGCGACCAGGCCGCGGCGGCGCGGTGGGGCGTACTCGGCGAGCATGACGGTGGCTCCGGCGATCTCCGCGCCGGCGCCGAAGCCCTGGATCAGCCGGAGGGCGACCAGGAGCACCGGGGCCATGATGCCGATCGTGGCGTAGGTGGGCAGGGCGCCGATCAAGGTGGTGGAGACGCCCATCATCACGATGGTGATGACGAGGACTTTCTTGCGGCCGATCCGGTCTCCCATGCGGCCGAAGTAGACGGCGCCGGCGAGCCGGGCGACGTAGCCGACGCCGTAGGTGGCCATGGCGGCGATGAGGCCGATGGCGGGGCTGACGTCGGGGAAGAAGATCTTGTTGAAGACGATGGCCGCGGCCAGGGAGTAGAGCTGGAAGTCCATGAACTCCATGGCGGTGCCGAGCCATCCGGAAACGGCGGCTCTGGTGAGGTCGCGGGTGCTTCTGTGCACGGCGCCGGTGGGCTCCGTGGGTGCGCTGGTCGTCATCGGGGAACTCCGTTGTTCTTGCGGTGCGCCGGGGAGGAAGGGGGACGGGTCAGATCTCGACGCGGCCGGCCCGCAGGGCGGGCAGCCGGGCGGCGACGGCGGCGGTCAGGGCGGGGTCGCCGGCCAGGTCGGGGGCGCCGAGGGCGTCGAGCAGGGCGCGGACAGTAGCGGTGGGGTCGTCCGGCCGGTGGCAGGCGGCGAGGGTGGTGGCCGCCGGGTCGGTGGTGGGGGAGCCGGGCCGGGTGGCGTGCGCCCAGCCGGCGAGAGCGAGTTCGAGGACGGGGGTGGCGTGGCCCGCGGCGCGCAGGTCGCGCAGGGCCGGGAGCCAGCGTTCGGGGATCTTCAGTGATCCGTCGGAGCCGATCTGGCTGAGCCGGTGCCCCATGGCCGGGTTGCGGAAGCGGGTCACCAGGGATGCGGCGTACCCGGTGGGGTCGGGGCCGCCGGGGGGCAGGGTGGGGGCGACTTCGGCGCACAGGGCGCGCACCAGGGGTTCGCCCCAGTCGGTGGCGAGGGCGCCGTCGACGGTGGTGGCACCGGCCGCCGTGCCGAGGTAGGCGAGGGCGGAGTGCGCGCCGTTGAGCAGGCGCAGCTTGGTGAGCTGGTACGGGGACGGATCGGGGACGAACAGCGCGCCGTCGAGTTCCCAGGGCGGGCGGGGGGCGGTGAAGCTGTCCTGGAGAACCCACTGCCGGTAGGGCTCGGCGGTCACCGGCAGGGCGTCGGTGAGGCCGAGTGCGGTGGCGGCGTGTTCGCGGTCGGCGGGGGCGGGGGCCGGCACGATCCGGTCGACGACGGTGACGGGGAAGGCGACGGCGGTGGCCATCCGGTCCAGGACGGTGTGCCGGTCGGGCCAGTCGGCGGCCTCGGTGAAGGCGCGGACGACGGCCGCGAGGACGGTCCCGTTGCCGGCCACGTTGTCGCAGGAGACCACGGTGAGGGGGGCGGCGGACGTCCGCATCCGGGCGGCGATCCCGGCGGCCAGCCGGCCGATGACGGTGCGCAGCCGGGCCGGGTCGCCGGAGGCCGCGAGGTCGGCGGCGACGGCGGGCGCCGTGGTGTCCAGCGTTCCGGCGCGGGCGTGGTAGCCCTTCTCGGTGATGGTGAGGGTCACGACGGTGACCTCGGGGTCCGCGAGGAGCGCGTCGACGCGGTCCGCGTCCGGTCCCATGGCCAGGGCGCCGGTGAGGGAGGCGATGACCCGGGTGCGCGGGCCGTCGGGGTGCTGTGCGGTCACCGAGTAGAGGCCGTCCTGGGCACGCAGGGTCCGCACCACCTCCAGGGAGCTGGGGGCGACGGCGGTGATGCCCCAGGGTTCGCCGGAGCGGGCGGCGGCGTGTTCGGTGTAGACGGCCTGGTGGGCGCGGTGGAAGGCGCCGATGCCGAAGTGCACGACGCGGGTGCGCCCGGGGGCGCCCGGGTCGATGACCGGGCGCAGGGGTGGCGGGAGCCGGTGCGCGGTGGCGCGGCTGAGCGGGGGGCGGGCGGTCGTGTTCACCAGTCGTGCACCGAGCCGTCGAGGCGGCGCGCGACGGGGAGGTAGCGCGCCTGGTAGGGGAAGCGTTCGGCGGCCGCCTCGTCGTACTCGACGCCCAGGCCGGGTTCCTCGGAGGGGTGCAGCATGCCGTCGGCGAAGGTGACGCCGCCGTGGAAGACCTCGGCCGCCTCGTCGGGGTGGCCCATGTACTCCTGGATGCCGAAGTTGGGGACGGCGAGGTCGAGGTGGACGTTGGCGGCGAGGCTGACCGGGGACAGGTCGGTGGCGCCGTGCGAGCCGGTGCGTACCTGGTAGAGGGCGGCGAGGTCGAAGATGCGGCGCAGGTGGGTGATGCCGCCGGCGTGGACGACGGTGGTGCGCACGTAGTCGATGAGCTGTTCGGTGATCAGCTGCTGGACGTCCCAGATGGAGGTGAGTACCTCACCGACGGCGACGGGGGTGGTGGTGTGCTGCCGGATGAGGCGGAAGGCCTCCTGGTTCTCGGCGGGGGTGGGGTCCTCCATCCAGAACAGCTGGACGTCCTCGACGCGTTTGCCGAACCGGGCGGCCTCGATGGGGGTGAGGCGGTGGTGGACGTCGTGCAGCAGGTGGAAGCCGAAGCCGAACCGGTCGCGGACGGCTTCCAGGTAGCCGGGGGCGAAGTTGAGGTAGGCCTGGGTGTCCCAGGGCTGCTCGTCGGGGAGGGCGGTGGCGGCCGGCTCGTACACCTTGCCCTTGCGGACGCCGTAGGTGCCGCCGATGTCGGGGACGGCCGCCTGGGCGCGGACGGCGCGGTAGCCGAGGGAGAGGAAGCGTTCGACGTCGTCGAGGAGGGAGGGCACGTCGGTGCCGCTGGCGTGCGCGTAGACGAGGACGCCGTCGCGGGAGCGGCCGCCGAGGAGCTGGTAGACGGGCAGTCCGGCGGTCTTGCCCTTGATGTCCCACAGGGCGGTGTCGACGGCGGAGATGGCGGTCATGGTGACGGGGCCGCGCCGCCAGTAGGCGCCCTTGTAGAGGTACTGCCAGATGTCCTCGATGCGGGCCGGGTCCTTGCCGATCAGCAAGGGGACGAGGTGGTCGCGGAGATAGGCCGCGACGGCGAGCTCGCGGCCGTTGAGGGTGGCGTCGCCCAGGCCGGTCACCCCGTCCGAGGTGGTGATGCGCAGGGTCACAAAGGTGCGTCCCGGGGAGGCGACGAACACCTCGGCGCGCTCGATCGTGCTCACGGCAGCCCTTCTGGTCGGGTTCCCGGCGGGAACCTGTCGTACAGCGCTTGTATACAAGCACCTGTCGCGCAGAACGGCAATACTTGGCCCGGAGGTGTTTTCCAGCAGGTCACCGACGCCGACGGGCCGCCCGCCACACCGCTACGATGGGGCGCATGCCTCACTCGGACCGGCGGCGTACCTCGCGGCGCACCATCTACACGACGCTGCGCCAGATGGTCCTCACCCTGGAGCTGCCCCCGGGAGCCGCGCTCTCGGAGAACGAACTGGCCGCCTCGCTCGGAGTGAGCCGCACCCCGGTCCGGGAGTCGCTGATCATGCTGGCCCAGGAAGGCCTGGTCCAGGTCTTCCCCAAGATCGGTTCGTTCGTCGCCCGGGTGGACCCGGCCCAGGTCGCCGACGCCCAGTTCCTGCGCGAAGCGGTGGAGCTGGCCTCCCTGGAGGACCTGCCGGAGGAGCTGGAGGAGGACCTGGTCGCCGAGTTGCGCGGCAATCTGGAGCGGCAGCAGCGGCCCGGGATCGGCCTGGAGGAGTTCTTCGCCCTGGACGAGGCCTTCCACCAGGGCCTGCTGCGGCTGAGCGGCCACGCCGCCGCCTGGACCACGGTGGCCGCGGCCAAGGGCCACCTCGACCGGGCCCGGCGGCTCGGCCTCTACGAGAACGCCACCTCCGCCGGGTTCGCCGCCCAGCACGCGGAGATCCTGGACGCCGTCCTGGGCGGCGACGTGGCCTCGGCCCGTACCGCCATGCGCGCCCATCTGCGCGCGGTCTTCCGCGACATCGAGCGCATCCGCGCCCACTCCCCCGCCCTCTTCGCCACCGACCCCTCCGCCGTCCCGGTCCGGCGCAGCGTGGTGGTCTGGGAGTAGCACCGGCCGGGAGCGCGGCGGTTCCCCGGCGAGCCCCCGGGTGCGGGCGCTCCGTCCGCACCGGGCCGCGCGCCCGACCGGCGCCGTCCCCGGCCCACCCCCTAGACTCCGCCGGGTGACGCTCAGTTACCCCACCCCGGGGATGACCGCGCCGGACGGTCCGCCCCCGCCGGACGGCTTCCGCACCCTGGAGGTCCGCGTCGCGCTCGGCCGCGGCCCCGCCGTCCTGGCCGCCGCCGCCGAGACGGTGCTGGGCTGGGGCGCGCACCGGGGCGCCGGCCTCACCGTCCGCGCCACCGCGCCCCGCGCGGCGCCCGGCGTACGGGTGACGGTCGGTCTGGGCCCGCTGCGCGCCCCGTGCGAGGTGGTGTGGACCGTGCGGGAACCGGGCCGGGCGGGCTTCGGCTACGGCACCGTGGCGGGGCACCCCGAGTGCGGCGAGGAGGCGTTCCTGGTGGAGCGCGCCGCCGACGGCACCGTCACCTTCACCGTCCGGGCCGTCAGC
>NZ_JBHWJL010000236.1:0-8251 GCF_042731495.1 Streptomyces sp. NPDC059853 | reverse complement strand
GTGGTTGGGCCCGCCCCCGGGGCCCGCGCCGTCGCCGTCGGCGGGGGGCGGGGCCGCCCCCGCCGCCGCCCCGGGCTCGGGTCCGGGGGCGGCGGCGGGCGGGTCCGCGGCGGGGGCCGCGCACCGCGTGCGTTCGGGCGGTGCGCGGGTGGGCGCCGTGGTGGCGCCGTGGGTGGTGCGGTCAGCCGGCGACGGAGACGCTGGGCTCGCCGGAGGCCACGCCGTCCTTCTCCATCTGGGCGGCGATCTTCATCGCCTCGTCGATGAGGGTCTCCACGATCTTGGACTCGGGCACGGTCTTGATGACCTCGCCCTTGACGAAGATCTGGCCCTTGCCGTTGCCGGAGGCGACCCCGAGGTCGGCCTCGCGGGCCTCGCCGGGACCGTTGACGACGCAGCCCATGACGGCGACGCGCAGCGGCACCTCCATGCCGTCGAGACCGGCGGTGACCTCCTCGGCGAGCTTGTAGACATCGACCTGGGCCCGGCCGCAGGAGGGGCAGGAGACGATCTCCAGGCGGCGCTGGCGCAGGTTCAGCGATTCGAGGATCTGGATGCCGACCTTGATCTCCTCGGCCGGCGGGGCGGAGAGCGAGACCCGGATGGTGTCGCCGATGCCCTCGGAGAGCAGCGCGCCGAAGGCGACCGCCGACTTGATGGTGCCCTGGAAGGCGGGCCCGGCCTCGGTGACGCCCAGGTGCAGCGGGTAGTCGCACTGGGCGGCCAACTGGCGGTAGGCGTTGATCATCACGACCGGGTCGTTGTGCTTGACCGAGATCTTGAGGTCGGTGAAGCCGTGCTCCTCGAACAGCGAGCACTCCCACAGCGCGGATTCCACCAGCGCCTCGGGGGTGGCCTTGCCGTACTTGGCGAGCAGGCGGCGGTCCAGGGATCCGGCGTTGACGCCGATCCGGATCGGGGTGCCGGCGTCGGAGGCCGCCTTGGCGATCTCCTTGACCTGGTCGTCGAACTTCTTGATGTTGCCCGGGTTGACCCGGACCGCCGCGCAGCCGGCGTCGATGGCCGCGAAGACGTACTTGGGCTGGAAGTGGATGTCGGCGATCACGGGGATCTGCGACTTGCGGGCGATGACCGGCAGGGCGTCGGCGTCGTCCTGGGTGGGACAGGCGACGCGGACGATCTGGCAGCCGGAGGCGGTCAGCTCGGCGATCTGCTGGAGCGTGGCCCCGATGTCGGAGGTACGGGTGGTGGTCATCGACTGCACGGACACGGGGGCGTCGCCGCCCACCGCTACGGAGCCGACCTGGATCTTCTTGCTGACGCGGCGATCAGCCAGCTTGATGGGTACGGAGGGAATTCCCAACGAGATGGCGCTCATGATGTACGTGCAACCCCATGCGGATCTAGGTCCCGGGAAAGGCGGGCTCAGGCCCTTGACATTACCCTTCCCGAGTGATGGTCGGTTAACCGGTAAGCCGTACCGGTGTGACGATATCGGCTGCCAGAACCAGCAGCGTGAAACAGACGAAGACCCCTGCCACCACGTAGGCCACGGGCATCAGTTTCGCCACGTCGAAGGGGCCCGGGTCGGGGCGCTTGAGGAGTCTGGCGGTGTGCCGGCGCACGCTCTCCCAGGCCGCGCCGGCCATGTGGCCGCCGTCCAGCGGGAGCAGCGGCAGCATGTTGAACAGGAAGAGGGAGAGGTTGAAGCCCGCGACCAGGAAGAGCGCGGTGGCGATCTGCTGGCTGGCCGGGATGTCGAGGGTGAAGATCTCGCCGCCGACGCGGGCGGCTCCCACGACGCCCATCGGGGAGTCCTGGGCCCGCTCGCCGTTGCCGAGCGCGGCGTCCCACAGGTCGGGGATCTTGGAGGGCAGGTTGACCAGGGCCTGGACGCCGGTGGTCATGATGTCGCCCATCCGGTCCACGGCCTGCGGGAAGTCCTGCTTGACGATGCCGGACGCCGGGGAGAAACCGAGGAAGCCGGCGCTGACGTACTCGCCCTCGACGTAGGCGCCGCTGCTGTCGGTCTTGGCGACCTGGTTCTCGATGAGGTCGGCTTCCAGGACGTGGGTGGTGCCGTCCCGCTCGACGGTGATGGTGGCCGGGCCGATCGTGTCGCGGATGCTCTGCTGGAGGGTGCCCCAGTCGTCGACCGGCTCACCGTTGAAGGCGACGATCGTGTCGCCCGTCCGCAGGCCCGCGGCGTTGGCGGGGGCCAGCGGGTCGTCCGCGCGGCAGTCGCGCTGTTCCTCGCTCTGCGAGATGACGCACTCGGAGACGGAGGCGACGGTGGTGGTCTGGGTGTTGATCCCGAAGAACATCAGCACGCCGAGGAAGATCGCCACGGCGAGGATGAGGTTCATGGCGGGGCCGGCGACGAAGACGACGATGCGCTTCCAGGGCTTGCGGGTGTAGAGCAGGCGCTTCTCGTCGCCGGGTTCCAGTTCCTCGAAGGAGGCGGCGCGGGCGTCCTCGATCATGCCGCGGAACGGCGAGGTGGAGCGCTGTCGGAGCTTGCCGTCGTCGGCGGGCGGGAACATGCCGATCATGCGGATGTAGCCGCCCATGGGGATGGCCTTGATCCCGTACTCGGTCTCGCCCTTCTTCCGCGACCAGAGGGTGGGGCCGAAACCCACCATGAACTGCGGCACCCGGACGCCGAAGAGTTTCGCGAAGCTGAAATGGCCCAGCTCGTGCCAGGCGATGGAGAACAGCAGTCCGAAGACGAAGACAAGTATCCCGATCAGGAACATCAAGCCCGTCATACCGTCGTTTCTCCATTCGCCACGGGTGCCGGCTGCGGCAGCCCGGCCAGCTCGCGGGCGCGGACGCGCGCCCGGGTCTCCGCTTCGAGGACGTCGGAGAGGGTGAGCGAGGTTCCGGCGAAGGCATCGCCCTGCTCCTCGACCACTCGGGCCACCGTGTCCACGATCCCGGTGAACGGCAGCAGACCGGCGAGGAAGGCGTCGACGCACTCCTCGTTGGCCGCGTTGTACACCGCGGGTGCGGTACCGCCGAGGCTACCGACATGGCACGCGAGCGGCACCGAGGGGAAGGCGTCGGTGTCCAGCGGGAAGAACTCCCAGGTGTGCGCGCGGGTCCAGTCCACGGCCGGCGCCGCCTGCGGAACGCGCTCCGGCCAGCCGAGACCGAGCGCGATGGGCATGCGCATGTCGGGCGGCGAGAGCTGGGCGAGCGTGGAGCCGTCTGTGAATTCCACCATCGAATGAATGTACGACTGCGGGTGGACCACGACCTCGATGCGGTCGAACGGGATCCCGTACAGCAGGTGCGCCTCGATCACCTCCAGGCCCTTGTTCACCAGGGTCGCCGAGTTGATCGTGATCACCGGACCCATGTCCCAGGTGGGGTGATTGAGCGCCTGCTCACGGGTGACATCGGCCAGCTCCGCCCGCGTACGGCCCCGGAACGGGCCGCCGCTCGCGGTGACGATCAGCTTGCCGATCTCGCCCCGGGTGCCGCCGAGCAGCGCCTGGAAGAGCGCCGAGTGCTCGGAGTCCACCGGGATGATCTGCCCCGGCTTCGCCAGCGCGGCGACCAGCGGGCCCCCGACGATCAGCGACTCCTTGTTCGCGAGGGCGAGCACATGCCCGGCGCGCAGGGCGGCCAGGGTGGGGGCCAGCCCGATGGAGCCGGTGATGCCGTTGAGGACCGTGTGACACGGCCGGCCCGCCAGCTGGGCCGCGGCGTCCGGGCCGGCGAGGATCTCCGGCAGCGGCTCCCCCACCCCGTACCGGGTGCGCAGCGCCTCGCGCAGCTCGGTGACCTTCCCCTCCTGGGCGATCGCCACCGCGCGTACCTGGAGCCGGTACGCCTGCATGGCCAGCAGTTCCACCCGGCCGCCGGCGGCGGAGAGGCCGGTCACCCGGAAGCGTCCCGGGTTGGCCAGCACGACGTCGATGGCCTGGGTCCCGATCGATCCCGTCGAGCCCAGGATGACCACCTCGCGCACCCCCTCGGGCGGTGCGGCGGAATAACGCAGACGGGGATCGGCGAGGACCCCGGAAGACTCGGTCATTCCCCCATTGTGTCCGCTCCGGCGGGCGCCATGTCCCGGGGTGGCTCTTGCAGGTGGAGTTCGGCGCGCACCAGTTCGAGCAGCCGGCCCGCCTGATTGCGGCCCCGGCCGCCGTTGTCGCCCCAGAAGTCCGAGTCGATGTCGTCGTGCAGCAGCGTCGCGTCACCGGTCGCCCGCAGAATCCGGGCCAGCGACGGGTGCTGGGCGTACTTGGCGCGCAGCAGATCCGCCAGGACGGCGCTGCGCACCCGGGTCCAGTCCGGGCGGCACGCGGCCCCACCGGCGATCCGGCGCGCCGCGTACGGGCTGTCGGCGGCGGCCGCCCGCGCCCGCACCCCGGGGTCCTCCAGGGAGAGCGCGACGAGGGCGACCGCGACCGAGGCGTAGCGGGTGCCGTCGACCGTGAGGGGCGCCGGGTAGTCGTTGCGCAGTCCGGCCTTCCCGGGGTTCTCCCGCAGTGCCCGCAGCGAGGTCTGGTGGAGTTGCACGGCCGGGGGCGGGACGGGCGCCCGGGCGGCGTGCTCGGCGCGATGAGCGGCGCGCTCCGCGAAGTACTCCAGGGCCCACGCGTAGCCCGGACCCTCCGGCCCGTCCAGCAGGGCGCGCAGCGGCCGGTCCTTGTTGTCCATGTCACCGAGCGCGTAGTGCCGCCGGGACTCGGGGATCAGCCGGTACGCCGCCCGGGCGGCGGCCAGGTTCTCCTCGGTGCGGTCGGCGAGGTAGGTGTCGACGGCGTCGAGACACCGCCCGGTCGAGTCGGGTCGCCGGTTCAGCCGGTCGACGGTGTCCCGTATCTCGGCCAGCAGCAGTTCGGGGGTGAGCCAGGTCCGCGGCTCCCCGAACCGCCAGGTGGCCAGCTCGTGCGCGGACGCCGGAGCGCCCTCGGGCAGTTCGGTGGCCACCCGCCCGTGGCGCAGCTGCTCCGCGAACTCCTCCAGGGTCACCAGGCCCCAGCAGTCGACGAGCCCGTCGGCGTAGATGAACAGATCGGTGAGGTGGTACGTTCCGCCGTTGCGGAGGAACGCGTGCCGCCAGGTCCCGGCGATCCGGACCCCGTCGGCGACGCGGTGAACGATGCGATGGGCGAGCATCTCCCCATTGTGCGGCGGGGATTGCGGCCCCTCGGCGCTCCCGGGCGCGGCGGCGGTTCCGTACCGCGTCACCCGGCCGGTCGTCCCGGGTGGGGGCTCAGGGGATCGGACGGTGGAGGTTGGGCCGGGACGAGGGGCCCGGGGGTGTGTAGGCGATCCAGGGGCCTTCCGTCGAGGTGTCCAGGACGCCCTCCTCCAGCCAGGTGTACGCGCCGTCCAGGACGCCCCGGGCCAGGGTGCGGTCCGCCGCGTCGGAGCTGTGGTGCAACTGGGCGAAGCGGTCCTCGATCCGGGTGCGGGCCTGGCGGCAGAAGGCGTGGGCCAGTGCGTACGCCTCCTTGCCGTTGTCGCGGTGGCCCCGGGTGCGCAGGCGTTCGGCGTGGACGCAGGCGGCGCTCATCGCGCAGAGTTCGGCGCCGATGTCCACCAGCCGACCCAGGTAGCGCTGCCGGGTCTCCAGGCCGCCCTGCCAGCGGGCCATGCCGGAGAAGGTGGCGCGGGCGAGGCGGCGTGCGGTGCGTTCGACGTAGCGCAGTTCGGCGGAGAGGTCGGGGTGGCCCGGCACCCGGAAGTCGCCGTAGGCGAGCGGCAGCTGGCCGCGGCCGGCGGCCAGGGACGGCAGCCAGCGGGCGTAGAAGCCGGTCGCGGCGAGGGCCGCCTTCCGTTTGGCGGTGAAGTTCTGTTCCGGGTCGATCAGCGCGCCGGCCACCGTGAGGTGGGTGTCCACCGCCTCGCGGGCGATCATCAGCCGCATGATCTCGGAGGAGCCCTCGAAGATGCGGTTGATCCGCATGTCGCGCAGCAGTTGCTCCGCCGGGACGCCGCGTTCGCCGCGCGCCGCCAGCGACGCGGCGGTCTCGTAGCCGCGTCCGCCGCGCAGTTGCACCAGTTCGTCCGCCATCCGGCCGGCGAACTCGCTGCCCAGCAGTTTGGCCACCGCCGCCTCCAGCCGGATGTCGCCGCCTCCCTCGTCGGCCATCTCGCTGAAGACCTCCAGCAGCGCCTCCATGGCGAAGGTGGTGGCCGCGATGTAGGAGAGCTTGCCGCCGATCGCCTCGTGCTCGCCGATCGGCTTGCCCCACTGGACCCGCTCCGCCGACCACTGGCGGGCGATCCGCAGGCACCATTTGCCGGCGCCGACCGCGACCGCCGGGACCGCGAGCCGGCCGGTGTTGAGGGTGGTCAGGGCGATCTTGAGGCCGGCGCCCTCCGCGCCGATCCGCTGGCTGCCGGGGACCCGGACCCGGTGGAAGCGGGTGACGCCGTTCTCGATGCCGCGCAGCCCCATGAACGTGTTGCGGTGCTCGACGGTGATGCCGGGCGAGTCCGCCTCGACGACGAACGCCGTGATGCCGCCGGGGTGGTCGCCGCTGCCGGGCACGTCGGCCATGACCACCAGGAGTTCGGCGATCACCCCGTTGGTGGTCCACAGCTTGACGCCGTCCAGGACGTAGTCGTCGCCGTCCGGCTCGGCGGTGGCGCCCAGCCGGGCGGGGTCGGAGCCGACGTCGGGCTCGGTGAGCAGGAAGGCGGAGATGGCGCCGCGTGCGCAGCGCGGCAGGTAGGCGCGTTTCTGTTCCTCGGTGCCGAAGAGCGCGACCGGCTGCGGTACGCCGATCGACTGGTGCGCGGAGAGCAGCGCGCCGACCGCCGGGCTGGCGGAGGTGAGGACGGCGAGGGCACGGTTGTAGTACACGTGGCTGAGACCGAGACCGCCGTACCGGGGGGAGATGTTCATGCCGAACGCGCCGAGTTCGCGCAGTCCGCGCACCACCTCGTCGGGGATGCGGGCCTCGCGTTCGATGAGCGGGGCGTCGATGTGGTCGGCGCAGAACTCCCGCAGGGCGGTCAGAAAGCGTTCCCCGGTGCGTACCGCCTCCGGGTCGGGGTCCGGGCGGGGGTGGATGAGAGCTAGCCGGAAGCGGCCGAGGAAGAGCTGGCCGGCGAAGCCGGGGGTGCGGGCCTGGGTGGCGCGGGCGGCCTCGGCCAGGCGTCTGGCCTCCCGCTCCGCGTCCGTGGAGTCGCCGGTCGCGGTCATCGCCGCTCCCCTCGCCGTCGGGACATGAGGGATCGGGACCTGCTGTTACGTAGGTACCCGATTCCGGCGCCGCGTACCACCCGGTCGGTGATCACGAAAGCTCCATCGAAGCGCTTCGATACATCTATGGACACAAACCATGGCCCGGTCTAAGGTCAACGCGGTTCCATCGTTTGGAGCGTTCGAATCCCCGCGGCGAACGGGTGGTCGAAGCGCTTCACCCGGCTTTCCACGGAGGCCCCTCTATGGTCACTCTCGCCGAGGTCGCCCGCCACGCCGGCGTCTCCGCCAGCACCGTGAGCTACGTCCTCAGCGGCAAGCGGACCATCTCGGCCCCCACCAGGGAGCGGGTGGAACGCAGCATCCGGGAGCTGGGCTACCACCCCAACGCCGGGGCGCGGGCGCTGGCGAGCAGCCGTTCGGACATCATCGCGCTGATGATGCCGCTGCGGACCGACATGTACGTGCCGGTGATGATGGAGATCGCCATGGCGGTGGCGACGACGGCGCGCGCGCACGGGCGGGATGTCCTGCTGCTGACCGACCAGGAGGGCCCCGAGGCGGTACGGCGGGTGATCGGCAGCGGGCTGGCGGACGCCATGATCCTGATGGACGTGGAACTGGAGGACGAGCGGCTCCCGCTGGTGCACGAGGCGCCCCGGCCGGCCGTCCTCATCGGGCTGCCCGCCGACACCGAGGGCCTGACCTGCGTCGATCTGGACTTCGCGGCGACCGGGCGGCTGTGCGTTGACCATCTGGCGGCGCTCGGCCACCGGGAGCTGGCGGTGATCGGGGAGGCGGCGGCCGTGTACGAGCGGCACACCGGCTTCGCCGAGCGCACCATCACCGGGGTGCGCGAGCGGGCCGCCGAGCTGGGGCTGCGGGTGCTGCACCGGCCGTGCGAGGGGAGTTTCGAGTCGGTGGCCGGCGCCCTGGCCCGGATCTTCGACGAGCGGCCGGCGACGACCGGGATCGTGGTGCAGAACGAGAGCGCGGTCGGGCCGCTGCTCTCCCTGCTGCGGCAGCAGTGCAAGGCGGTGCCCGAGGACCTCACGGTGGACGCGATCTGCCCCGACCCGGTGGCCACCCAGACGTCTGTCGCGCTGACCTCAGAGGCGA
>NZ_JBHWJL010000235.1:5814-8262 GCF_042731495.1 Streptomyces sp. NPDC059853 | reverse complement strand
GGGCGCTCCAGATCGTGACCCCGCGCGGTGCCCGGCTCTCCCTGCCGACCCGTTCGGTGCTGGCCGGGCTGCCCAACCGCTGGGTGGTGCAGGACGGCGCCGGGGGGTACTACGACGGGCTGTCCGGGTCCGTACTGCGCTGGCAGGACGGGCAGTTCACCGCGACCGGCACCCCGGCGCCGGGATTCCTCGGTGGGGTGCCGCGGGCGGCGGTGAGCGAGGAGCACCAGCTGCTGCTCACCTTCACCACCCGGCGGCCCGCCGACCGGGAACTGCTGCTGGGCGGCGGCCTGGAGGCGGTGTGGCGGCGGCTGACCGGTGCGGAGCCGGCCGGCTGGGGCACCTGTGAGCCGGCGTCGCTGCCCTGGTCGCGGCAGGATCTGACCGAGCGGGCCCGGGCGCGGGCGCCGCAGCGCACCTGGCTGGTGGTGGTGGGGCACCCGGAGGGGCCGCCGGCCATCGCCACCCTGCGGACGCGGATCACCACCGGCGGGGTGGAGGAGGAGGTCACCTTCGCGCTCGGGCAGCGGGACGGTGCCGCCGGGGGCGGGCCGGACAGTGCGGCCGTTCTGCCCGGGCTGGCCGGGGAACTGGCCGGCCGGTACGGGCTGGTGTCGCTGCTGGCCCAGCGCCGCCGGGCCCGCGCCGATCTGACGGTGCCGGCCCAGCTGGAGCCCGGGCCCGCCCCGCTGGCCTTCGCCCTCGGCGGCGAGGACGTGCACCGCATCGGGCTGCCGCACGCGCTGCGTCCGCCGCTGCCCGCCACCCCGCACCGCCTGGGCCCGGCCGGGCGGCCCGGGCTGTACTACCCGCTCCCGGACGGCGACTGGCCGGCGTTCCAGCACCTCATGGCCCATCTGCACGGCGCCGACCCGGCGCGCGGCGCGCGGTCGGCCGCGGGTGGGGGCTGAGGCCGGGCGGGAGGCCGGGGGTGTCCGCGGTGCGCACTCTCGCCCGAAGGCGGCATTCGGGGGATTCGTATGCTGAGGGGTATGAGTTCTTCGCCTTCTTCGTCCAGACCCTTCGATCGCGCGCACACCGATGACCTGATGGGGTTCCTCGCCGCGGCGCCCTCTCCCTACCACGCGGTGGCAGGTGCTGCGCAGCGGCTGGAGAAGGCCGGGTTCCGGCAGGTGGCGGAGGAGGCCGCCTGGGACGGGGAGAGCGGGGGGAAGTTCGTCACCAGGGGCGGCGCGATCATCGCCTGGTACGTACCCGAGGGCGCGGACGCGGCCACCCCGTACCGGATCGTCGGCGCGCACACCGACTCGCCGAACCTGCGGGTCAAGCCGGTGCCCGACCGCGGCCGGCACGGCTGGAAGCAGATCGCCGTCGAGGTGTACGGCGGCACGCTGCTCAACACCTGGCTCGACCGCGACCTCGGGCTGTCCGGCCGGCTGTCGCTGCGCGGCGGCGGCAGCGTGCTGGTGCACGTGGACCGGCCGCTGCTGCGGGTGCCGCAGCTGGCCATCCACCTCGACCGCGGCGTCAACGACGGGCTGAAGCTCGACCGCCAGCAGCACATGACCCCGCTGTGGGGCCTGGGCACCCCGCACGAGGGCGAGCTGATCGCGTTCCTGGCCGGGGAGGCCGGGGTGGCCGCCGACCAGGTCGCCGGCTGGGACCTGATGGCGCACAGCGTGGAGCCGCCCGCCTACCTGGGCAAGGACCGGGAACTGGTGGCCGGGCCGCGGATGGACAATCTGCTGTCGGTGCACGCCGGGGTGTCCGCGCTGATCGCCGCCGCCCAGGCCGGGACGGACGCCATCCCGGTGTTCGCGGCCTTCGACCACGAGGAGTGCGGCAGCGAGTCGGACACCGGGGCCGGCGGGCCGCTGCTCGGCTCGGTGCTGGAACGCTCGGTCCACGCGCGCGGCGGCTCCCCCGAGGACCGGGCGCGGGCGCTGGCCGCCACGATCTGCCTGTCCTCCGACACCGGGCACGCCGTGCACCCCAACTACGCCGAGCGGCACGACCCCGACCACCACCCGATGCCGGGCGCGGGGCCGATCCTCAAGGTGAACGTCAACCAGCGGTACGCCACCGACGGACGCGGACGGGCGGTGTTCGCGGAGGCCTGCGAGCGGGCCGGGGTGCCGTGGCAGACGTTCGTCTCGAACAACGCGGTGCCGTGCGGGACGACCATCGGCCCGATCACCGCCGCGCGCCACGGCATCAGCACGGTCGACATCGGGGTGGCGATCCTGTCCATGCACTCCGCGCGCGAACTGTGCGGTGCCGCCGACCCCTACCTGCTGGCGAACGCCATGACGGCGTTCCTGCGGCACTGAGCGCGCCGTTCCGTACCGAGCGCGGACCCGCCCGTCACACGGCTGTGAAGCGGGCGGGCCATGCTGGTGGTCACGGGGGCGGGGGCCCCCGACCCCCGCCACGGGGGCGGGCAGCCCCGCCCCCCCCCCCAACCTTAACGCGGCAGACAACCACGTG
>NZ_JBHWJL010000235.1:0-5804 GCF_042731495.1 Streptomyces sp. NPDC059853 | reverse complement strand
GGTTCGTGCGCCCCTGCGCGCGCCTTACCTAACCGCGCGCGCACCCCCCCTACACCCGGCTGTCCGGGGGGCGGGCCTTGGGGGGGGCCCGGGGGGCGCACCCCCCCCCACTGCCCGGGGGGGCGCCCCGGCCCCGGCAACCCCTCGAACTGACAGGCGTTCGCACCCTAGGATTTGACTCACTCAAGGCATTCACCGGTCGCGCGCGAGCGGCGTACCGTGTGAATACTCCAAGCGACGATCGCCACGAGGGGCCCCGTGACCGTGCATCCCAGTCTGCAGACGTCCATCGATGCCTGGACCCAGTCGATCGAGGCGATATCCGAGCTGGCATCGGAGCTGGTGGGCGGCGAGTGGAACCGTGCCACCGAATGCCCCGGCTGGTCCGTGCGCGATGTCATCTCGCACGTCATCGGCGCCGAGTGCGAGGCGCTCGGCGATCCGCGGCCCATCCACTCCCTGCCCCGGGACCTCTACCACATCCGCAGCGAGGCCGGCCGCTACTTCGAGGTGCAGGTCGACGTCCGCCGGCACCACACCGCCCCCGAGATGACCAGCGAGCTGGAGTACACCATCATCCGCCGCTCCCGGCAGCTGCGGAACGAGAAGCGCGACCCGGGGCACGAGCTGAGCCACCCGGTGCTGGGCGACATGACGCTGGAGACGTTCCTCCAGGTGCGGGCGTTCGACGTGTGGGTGCACGAGCAGGATCTGCGCCGCGCGCTCGGCAAGCCGGGCAACCTCGACTCGGAGGCGGCCTTCATCAGCCGCGACGTGCTGCTCGGCCGGCTGCCGAAGGTGATCGCCGAGGACGCCGGGGCGCCGAAGAAGTCCGCGGTCGTCTTCGACGTGCACGGTCCGGTGGAGTTCCTGCGCACGGTGCGGGTGGACGAGGAGGGCCGGGGCAGTGTCGACCGCAGCCCGTCGCTGGGCCCGGTGGTCTCCTTCACTCTCGACTGGGAGACCTATGTGCGCCTGGCCTGCGGCCGGGTCCGGCCCCGGCGGGTGGCCGACCGGGTGAAGATCGAGGGCGACGAGGAGCTGGCGGGGCGCATCCTCGCCCATTTCGCCGTCACGCCGTGACCGGCCGGGGGCCGGCGGCGGGGCCGGCTCAGCCGCGGTCGGGCTCGCGGCCGGTGGACACGGTCAGCTCGAACACCGTCTCCTCGGGGTCGAAGGGTTCGCCGCGCGCCGGGGTCTGGTTGACCACCATGTTCTCGCCCAGCAGCACCTCGTCCTTGTAGACGAGCCGTTCCTCGTACCGCCAGCCGGCCGAGCGGATGCACTCCTTCACCGAGTTGATGTGGAAGCCGTAGAAGTTGGGGGCGGCCATGGTGCCCGGGTGCTCGTCCTGGTCCCAGTAGTCCCGGGCGTGGACGCAGGTGGTGCTGTCGACGACCTTCTCGGGGTCGCCCTCCTTGAACCGGGGCTCCCGTTCGGTGTCGGTCCCGCCCCCGGCCTGGCTGTCGCCGCCGTCGGCTCCGCCACCGCCGCCGCCACCGCTGTTCAGCGCGGTGATCACCACCCCGGCCGCCACCACGGCGATGACCGCAGCGACCGCGATCACCACCGCCAGCGGCCCGCGCCGCCCGGCGCCGCCGCCCTGCCCCGGGGACACCGGCACGGTCGGTGCCACCGCGTACGGCGGCGGGGTGCCGGGGCCCGGGCCCGGGCCCGGCTGCGGATAGCCGTAGCCGCCCGGCGCGTACGGCGAGGACGGCGGGGTGGCCGGCGGCGGGGTCGCGACCCCGCCCGGACGGCCGGGCGGCGTCGGGGCGCCGAACTCCGGGTACACCGACGCGGCGATCCCCGCGCCGCTGTTGCCGCCCGCCGCCGCGGCCGGGTCGATGCGGGGCGCCGTGCCGCTGAGCGTCCCGGCCACCCGCAGACACTCGGCGCGCAGCTCCTCGGCGGACGGGAACCGCTCGTTCGGGTTCTTCCGCAGCGCCCGCCCGACCAGCGCGTCCACCGCCGGCGGCAGCGCCGTGTTCACCGAGGACGGGGCCGGCGGCTCCTCCTGGACGTGCGCGTACGCGATGGCCAGCGGGTTGTCCGCGTCGAACGGCAGCCGGCCGGTGAGCAGCTCGAACAGCATCACCCCCACCGAGTACAGATCGGAGCGGGCGTCCACGCCGCGCCCCAGCGCCTGCTCGGGCGACAGGTACTGCGGGGTGCCGACCACCATGCCGGTCTGCGTCATGGCGGTGCCGCTGGACTGCATCGCGCGCGCGATGCCGAAGTCCATCACCTTCACCGTGCCGCCGCGCTTGGCGATCATGACGTTGCCCGGCTTGATGTCCCGGTGCACCAGGCCCATCTCGTGGCTGATGTCCAGCGCCGCCAGCACATCGGCGGTGATCTGGAGCGCCTTGTCCGCCGGCATCGCCCCGTGCCGCGCGACATCCTCGTCCAGGATGTCGCGCAACGGTCTGCCCTCGACGAACTCCATCACGATGTAGGGGACCTGGGCCTCGCCCAGCTGGTCCTCGCCGGTGTCGAAGACCGACACGATATTGGTGTGGGTGAGCTTGGCGACGGACTGCGCCTCGCGCTTGAACCGCTCCCGGAAGTCCTGCTCGCTGCCCAGTTCCGTGTGCATGGTCTTGATCGCGACCTGCCGCTCCAGCACCGTGTCCCACGCCAGGTGCACCGACGCCATGCCGCCGCGCCCCAGCAGCGCGCGCAGGACATAGCGGCCTCCGCCCACCGTGCGGCCGGAAAGGTCGGCAGGCGGACGTGCCTGGTCATTCATCGGTACTGATCCCCCTAGGCTTGCGGAGCGTTCCGGTCCGGCAGGGCCCCGGATCTCCGCCCGTATCATACGGACTGGCCAGGTTGGCTCGGAGTGCCGCCGGATAACGACCGCATCAATACTCAACTTGTCAGCGCCACCCCGGAACGGGTTTGATGGCGATTGGACACGCGGCGACAACGGCGAGGACTGATGGCACAGGAGCAAGGCGCGTCGGGCCCGGGCGAGGATGAGGCCGGGGGGACCGCCAGCGAAGTGCCGGACTCTCCCGAGATGTGGGGAAACGCCGGGCTGGTGGGTGAGGGCCGCTACCGGCTCACGCACCGCCTGGGCCGCGGCGGCATGGCGGAGGTGTTCGCCGCCGAGGACGTGCGCCTCGGCCGTACGGTCGCGGTCAAGCTGCTGCGCGCCGACCTCGCCGAGGACCCGGTCTCCAAGGCCCGCTTCACGCGCGAGGCCCAGTCGGTGGCCGGTCTGAACCACCACGCGGTGGTCGCCGTCTACGACTCCGGCGAGGAGACCGTCGGCCGCAACGTCGTGCCGTACATGGTGATGGAGCTGGTCGAGGGCCGCACCATCCGGGAACTGCTGGTCGCCTCCGAGCCGCCGACCGTCGAGCAGGCCCTGCACATCGTCTCCGGGGTGCTGGAAGCGCTCGCCTACAGCCACCACCACGGCATCGTGCACCGCGACATCAAGCCCGCCAACGTCTCCATCACCGACTCCGGCGCGGTCAAGGTGATGGACTTCGGCATCGCCCGCGCCCTGCACGGCGCCGCCCAGACCATGACGCAGACCGGCATGGTCATGGGCACCCCGCAGTACCTGTCGCCCGAGCAGGCCCTGGGCAAGACCATCGACACCCGCTCCGACCTGTACGCGGTCGGCTGCATGCTGTACGAGCTGCTGGCGCTGCGCCCGCCGTTCGTCGGCGAGACCCCGCTGTCCGTCGTCTACCAGCACGTCCAGGACATGCCGGCGCTGGTCTCCGAGGTCAACCCGGAGGCCCCGCCGGAGCTGGACGGCCTGGTGATGCGCTCCCTCGCGAAGGACCCGGACGACCGGTTCCAGACCGCCGAGGAGATGCGCGCGCTGGTGCAGTACGCGCTGCGCATGCTGGAGGAGCACGGCAGCCACACCGCCGGGCTGTGGAACACCGGCTCGGTGACCCCCGGCGGCACCCCGCCCATGGGCACCCCGGCGGCCTCCCGCACCGACGCGCCGACCAGCGCCATCCACACCTCCCCGCTGCTGCTCGGGCACCCCGACGCGGCGGGCGACGGCTACGACGGCGGCTCCGGGGGCGGCCGCAGCCGGCGCGGGATGATGATCATGGTGGCGCTGCTCGCGGTGGTCGCCATCGGCGTGGGCGCGCTGATCGCCTCCAACCTGGGCGGCGGCGACGACGCCGACAAGCCCTCCCGGGACACCGAGCAGGTCGCCGACCCGACGGACGAGGCCGACGACCCGGCGGACGACACGGACGAGGACCCCGCCGACGAGGACGCGCCCAGCGACGACTTCCAGTGGAGCCAGAACGGCGGCGGCTCCAGCAGCACCGGCGGCTCGGGCTACGACCCGCCCGTGGAGGACGACACCGGCCAGCCCACCGACCCCGAGGACACCGGCACCGGCTCCCCCGACCCCACCGACGGCACCGCGGGCAACGGCGGCGACGACACCGAGGGCGCGGCGACCGAGGGCGCGGCGGGCGAGAGCGCCGCGGACGGCGGTGGAGACGCCGACAACGGCAACACCACCAACCCCGATCCCGGCGACGGCGGCCAGAACGAGGGCAGCAACCCCACCGGCGGCACCAACCCCGGTACCCCCGGCGGGGCCGGCGCCCCGGGCGGCGACAGCGGCGGTGTCACCTCGGACGGCGGGCTCACCGGCTGAACCGGCCGGGCCGACTGATCGACCGTGACCGTCCGCACGTCCGCCCGGGAGTTATCGGGCCGCACGCTCCACGCCCTCACCCGGCGCTACGGGGCGGGTGAACCGCTGTCCTGCCAGCCCCTGTCCCAGGGGCTGCTCAACCGTGGCTACCGGCTGGCCACCACGCGCGGCCGGTACTTCCTCAAGCAGCATCTGGCCGGCGACCCCGACACCGTGCTGCCGCTGCCCCGCCAGCACCGGGCGACCGCCGAACTGGCCGCGCTCGGGCTGCCGGTCGCCCCGCCGCTCGCCGCCCGGGACGGCGCCACCGTCACGCTGCTGGCGGGCCACTGCTTCGCGCTGCACCCGTGGATCGACGGCCGGCACCGGGGCGGCGGCGACCTGGGACGGGCGGACTGCCGGCGGCTCGGCGCGCTGCTCGGACTGGTGCACCGGGCCCTGGAACGGGTGATACTGCGCGCGGCCCCCGAGGGCGCGGTACCGGCCACGGGCCGGGTCAGGGCCGCCTGCCCGAACGAGACGCGCCAGGTGATCGACGGCCTGCTGGCCCTGGTGCGGCAGCGACCGCGGCGCAGCGGCTTCGACGAACTGGCCGAGCACCGGCTGCTGGAACGGCGGGTGCTGCTGCGCCGGTACGAGGCCCTGCGGCCGGGCGTCACCGAGATACCGGCGGCCGGGTGGGTGCACGGCGACTTCCACCCGCTGAACCTGCTGTACCGGGCGGAGGGGCCGGCCGACCCGCTGGCGATCATCGACTGGGACCGGCTGGGCATACGTCCGCGCGCGGAGGAGGCGGTACGGGCGGCGGCGATCTTCTTCCTGCGGCCGGACGGCTCGCTGGAGCTGTCGAAGGTCAGCGCGTACGCCCGCGCCTACCGCATCGCGGCGGGCGCGGGCCCGGGCGAACTGGCGGCGGCGGTGCACCGGGTGTGGTGGGAGCGGCTGAACGACTTCTGGATGCTGCGCTGGCACTACGAGCGGGGCGACCCCCGCACCGACCCCCAGTTCGCGGCGGCCTCGGCCCTGGTGGTGTGGTGGACCCGCCACCGCCGGGCGGTACGGGACGCCTTCTGCGCCTAGGCCGTCTCTTGCGGATCGTCGCGGGGCCGCGCCGCCGGCTACGGGGGGCACCTCCCGGCCGAAGGCCGGGGGA
>NZ_JBHWJL010000234.1:0-8417 GCF_042731495.1 Streptomyces sp. NPDC059853 | reverse complement strand
GGGTGGTTCGGTGGCGCGCGCGGCGTGCGAGATGGCGGACTTCCTGGACGCGAAGTCGCTGGTGGCCTTCACCAAGTCCGGGGACACCGCGCGCCGGCTGTCCCGGTACCGGGCCGTCCAGCCGATCCTGGCCTTCACCACCGACCCCTCGACCCGTAACCAGCTGACGCTGACCTGGGGCGTGGAGACCTTCGTGGTGCCGTGGGTGAGCCACACGGACGAGATGGTGGAGCTGGTGGACGCGGAGCTGCTGAAGCTCAACCGGTACCACCGGGGCGACACCATGATCATCACCGCCGGTTCGCCTCCCGGCGTGGCCGGCACCACCAACATGGTGCGGGTGCACCACCTGGGTGGTCAGCAGGGCGTGTGACGCCCGGGCGTACCTCCCGGCCGCGCCCGCGCGGTGGGGGGAGGTACGCCGCCCCATGAGCCCGGACCCGCCGTCGGCGGTGTCCGGGCTCTGTCGTGGCACCGCCGCGCGGCGTGCCGCCCGAGGCGCCGGGTGCGGTCAGCGGCCCGTCATGTACTGCCGCATGCCGGTCATCGTCAGGGTGCCGCCGAACTGCGCCGCCTGGGTCAGGCGCACGCCGGTGAAGTGGGCGTAGGGGAGGTCGAACGTCGGCTGGTGCTGCGCGTCGTACTCCACCGGGATCACACCGAACAGCCGGGCGGTCATGCTCTCCGTGTACATGGTGACGGTGCCCTCCCGGAAGGTGGAGACGCTGCCGGGCGCGGTGGCCACATGGTGCTGGAGCCCGTCGGCGCCCTCCATGATCTGGTGCAGATCGGCGATGTCGACCTCGCGGGCGGTGAACTTCAGCGCCTGCTTGACGGTGCCGTTGGCCGTGGTGACGTTGACGACGCCGTGGTATTCGAGGCCGCGCATGGTGAGCGAGGTGGCCTCCAGGTACCAGGGGTTGTCGGCGATGACGACGGGGGTGCGCTCGTCGGTGCCGGGCACCCGCAGTTCCACCGGGCAGGGCAGGCCGGGCTTCGCGTCGTCGGCGGCCGGGTCGTGCACCACGTCGCGTCCGGGCTCGTCCTCCGGCGCGTCCGCGTCCTCCTCCCCGGCCCCGGTGGTGGCGCCCGGCCCGTCGTCCGCCGTCCCGGCGGTGTCGCCGTCCGCGGTGCCGGCGGGCTCGTCGTCCGGCTCGTCCGGCTCCTCGGGCTCCTCCGGGACGGGGACCTCCTCCGCCGTCCCGGCTTCGTCCTTGGGGTCGCGGGAACGGTTCTGCGGAGGCTTGGTGGCCTCCGCCGGATCGCTCTCCTCGGCCTCCGGGGCCGGCTCGGCGGGCGGTTCCGGCGCGGTCTCCTCCGGCGGGGGCTGCTGCTTGCCGCCCGGGGTGAAGAAGTCGGCGACGTCCCGGCCGAACTGCTCCAGGGCGGGGCCGAGCCCGAGGGGGTCCCACGGGTTGTACTCGGGGTGCGCCGGGTCGGTGAGGTCCGGCGCGGCGGGGTCCTGCGGGGCGTCCGGGGGCTGCGCGGCGGCGTCCCCCTGGCCGGGTGCGGTCTCCGGGTCCGGGTCGGGGTCGGCCGGCCCGGCGGTGTCCGCGCCGGGTTCCGGGTCCGGGACGGTGTCGGGTTCCTCGCGCCGCGCGGCCTCCCGTTCCGCCGCCTCCCGCTCGGCGGCCTCCCGTTCCGCGGCTTCCCGCTCCGCCGCCTCCCGTTCGGCCGCTTCCCGCTCCGCGGCCTCGTCGGCGGCCGCGGTGGTCTCCTCCTCCGCCGGGGGCTCCTCGGCGGGCGGGTCCTGGATCTCGGTGATCTGCTGGTCCGGCAGTTCGACGCAGGCGGCGCCGGAGAACGGGTTCTCCCCCTGCGGGTCGGCCTTGGCCAGCGAGGAGGTCAGGCCCATGCCGAGCAGGGCGGCGGAGGGCATCGCCGCGAGCGAGATGGGCATGTGCAGCCGGCGCAGCAGGGATTTGCGGGGTGCCGCGTGCCGCCCGGAAACCGCGTCGTCCGCCGGGGCTATCTCCTCACTCGACACGGTCCTTCTCCTTCTCCGGGTCGCTCCCCCGCTCCGTGCTCCCGCCCGCGAAACCGGCGAGCGCACTGCCCGTGCCGGACACCCGGCCCGGCACCGCGCCCGGTACGCCGGGCACCGGGCCGGGTCCGGCCACCGCAGGCGCGGGGGCGGGGGGCGTCCCGGAGACCGCGACCGGGCCGGCGTCCGGGACCGGGTCGGCGGGGCTGTCGGTCACCGGCTCGCCCGGCGCCCAGGCGATGCTCATCCCGCCGCCGATGAGCCCCAGCAGGAACCCCATGCCGAAGCCGCCCACGTTGGAGACGACCAGGGAGACCAGCACCAGCATGATGGAGGCCACGCCGGAGAATATCCGTGAGTGCGGCTGGAACCACATGGTCTGGCCGAGCACGATCAGCAGCGCCCCGATGACCAGCGAACCGGCCCCGGCGGTGGTGGCCATTCTGATGGTGAGATCCGCGATGGTGACGGTGGCGTACGGGAAGTACACGATCGGCAGCCCGGCCAGTGTGGTGAACAGACCGGCCCAGAACGGGCGGCGCCAGCGCCAGTGCCGGAAGGCCACCCTGGCCCTGGCCAGGCGCGAGGTCCGGTTCTCTTCCTGGGTGGTGGTGCTCATGTGCGCGGTGCTCCCCTGGCGTGGCACCGGGCGGCGGCCCTGCGCTGACCGGACCCGGCGATGATGTTGGGTGGTGCTCGGATGGGCCGGCCCGGAGCCGGGAGCGGTGCTGCCTCCTGCCCCGGGCGGACCTCACTCCGTCAGTAGCACTCGTTCTTGCCGCGGTGCAGACTCAGGCTGAGCCCCGGCAGTTTGAAGGTACCGGCCGATGTGGCCCAGGCCGTCTGCTTGACGTCTCTCAGTACGGCCCGGTCGGCCTGCTGCGCGAACGAGCCGGGGACGTACTCGTCCCCCTGGGCCGGACCCGTGCCCTTGCTGGTGTGGTCGGCGCTCACCCCGATGTCGATGTTGGTGAAGGTGGCGTTGGCGTCCAGGTTGTTGATGTCGATGAAGAGGTTCTGTGCCTCCACCTTCCTGTCGCCGTTGCCCGCGGTGAGTTTGACGCTGATGTTGCCCAAGGGGGTGGGCACCACGACGGACTGGCACAGACCGGTGATCGTCGCCCTCTCGAACGACGAGACCGCGACCGGGATGCGCTCGCCGTCATGCCTGACGTCGACCGCCCCGTACTGGGTGAACCCCGACCCGTCCAGCACCTCGGTGGTGACCTTGAACTGCTGTCCCGAAACAGCGAACGACGCCGCGAGCGCCCCCTGGGCGAACGCGATGCCTATCGCGGCGGTGGCGGCCACGCTCGGCACCATGACCAGACCGAATCGCTTCCATCTGGTGCCGCCGCGAGGCTGTGACTCCATGACTTTCCTCCTTCTCGGACGAACTGCTCCGGCTCCGGCACCCGGTGGTCCGGGGGTGCCCCCTTCCGGGGTGGACCGCCTGGAGGCCAGGAGGGGAGAAGCAAAGCCACCGGGCTGCACCCCGGTGACAGCCACTGACCGCCGACAGCACGGTCTCCCCGGGTATCAGGACCCGCCGCCTGAGTGGCGGGTACCCCCCTGACGCCCGGACCGGTCATGGCTCCACCGGTCTGGCCGATCGTGGTGCATCTCACCGAAAGGCACAAGGGGTTGGTTACCAGTCGGTAAATGCCTTGTAGCACTGGGTTGTTGACCATTCCGACCGGAGTACGGAGAGTAAGGACGGCAACTGCCCCCGCATCGACCCGAACTGGACATCAGCCCGCTCAAACCGTGAGACACACCACAGAACGTAGCGGCGGTCGCGATAACCAAGATTTGGTAAACCGCGACCGCCGCGACGGTTCAGCAGATGAACAGACTATGACTCAGAAGAGCACCCGCGCCAGCGCCCCCCGGGCCGCTGTCACCCGGGGGTCCTCCGGGCCGACCACCTCGAACAGTTCGAGCAGCCGCACCCGCGCCGCGTCCCGGTCCTCCCCCGCCGTACGCCGCACCGTGTCCACGAGCCGGCCGAAGGCGTCCTCGACATGCCCGCCCACCAGGTCCAGGTCGGCGGCGGCCAGCTGCGCGGCGACGTCGTCGGGACGCTCGGCCGCCGTGCGCCGCACCTGCTGCGCGTCCGCGTGCTGCACCCGGTCGAGCAGCCGTGCCTGGCCGAGGCCCAGCCGGGCCTCCTCGTTGGCCGGCTCGTCGGCCAGCACGTTCTCGTAGGCGCGGATCGCGCCCCCCATGTCCCCGGCGTCCAGGGCGGCATGGGCGGCGGCCAGCGTCGGGTTCGACGGCGGCTCGGGAGCGGCGGGCGCCCCGTCACCGTCCCCCTCGGCCGGCCCGGCCGGGACGCCCACGATGCCGAACCGCTCCTCCGCGGCCTGGATCAGCTGGTCGAGCACCTGGCGGATCTGCGCCTCGGGCGCCGCCCCCTGGAACAGCGGCAGCGCCTGGCCGGCGATGACCGCGAAGACGGCCGGGATGCCCTGCACCCCGAACTGCTGGAACAGCATCTGGTTGCTGTCGACGTCGATCTTCGCCAGGACGATCCGGCCCGCGTACTCCTGCGTGAGGCGCTCCAGAACCGGGCTCAGCTGCTTGCAGGGCTGGCACCACTCGGCCCAGAAGTCGATGACCACCGGCACTTCGGCGCTGCGCTGGAGCACTTCCTGCTCGAAGGTCGCCTCATCGACATCGATCACCAGCCGGGCGGCCGCCGCGCCCTGGCCCTCCGGCTGGGCCGCCCGCTGGGCCCTGGCCTGCTCGGCCTTCTGCTTCGCCTCGGCGGCGGCCTTCACCGCGGAGAGATCGACGGCTCCGCTCATGGACATATTGCGTGGCTGCATGGAACCAGTCTCCCCCCTCCGCGGTGTGCGGCGGTACGCGGGCGGTCAGCCGTGGGCGCGACCCGGGGCGCGGGGGCCGGACAGCCGGTCCGGATCCGTACGGGCGGGGGGCACCGGCGCGCACCCGGGGGCGGGTGCCGTGTAGCGGTCGGTGCCCCGGGCGTGCCACTCCAGCCAGCCCGCCACCAGGTGGGCGACGGCGGTGGCACAGCGGGCGAGCGGGGCGTCGCCCGGGGTCAGCCGGTGCAGGGCGCGGGTCAGGTCGGCGGCGCGTTCCTCGATCATGGCGCTGGCCGTGCGGCGCGCGTCGGTGCGGGTCAGGCCGCGTTCGTGTTCCAGGATCAGCACCAGGTTGGTGACCAGGCCGCAGGCGACCTCCTTGTCCAGGGAGTAGAGGTCGTTGCTCCAGGCGTTGGTGTCGATGGCGGCCCGCAGCAGGTCCTGGTAGCGGGGCGCGTCGTAGACGGTCCGGGGCAGTTCGGCCCGGTGGCACACCTCCAGGATGTCGAGGGTGGGGACGAAGCCGCTGGTGTCGCGGCGCAGGGTCCGGTACTCGGCCAGGGTGGGCGGGACACCGGCGTCCCGCAGCTCGATCTCGCGGCGGACGGCGGCGAGCCCGTCGGCCAGGTGGCCGCTGAAGCGGCGCCGCCAGGCGGGTGAGGTGAGGACGCGGAGCCGGTCCATGAGGTCGCCGAGCGCGCGGAACAGCGGCGGGGCGCCGGGGGGCGGCGGCTGCCAGGCGAGCAGCGGGCGGAAGGTGTCGGTGACCGCCGACCAGGCGGTGGTGGTGCCGCCGGGGCCCTCCTCGTAGGCGTCGTCCAGGAAGAAGGTCCACGTCATCCAGCAGGCGGCCAGTTCCGCCTCGGGCCGGGGGGCGTCCGGGAGCATGGCGGCGGCCAGTTCCGCGGGGGCGCCGCGGGCCAGCCTGCGGGCGTCCTCCGCCCCGTGGATCAGTTCGAAGCGCTCGGCCCACGCCTGGGCGTGCCGCGTCAACCGGGCGGCCTCGGGATGGCGGCGGGCGGTGACGGGCAGGGCGGGCGGTGCGGCCGGGCCGGGGAAGGCCATGGGGCTTCTCCTGGGAAAACGCTGGTGCGGACCCTTACGCCTTTCCGCCCGCGGTCCTTTCGGCAAACCACTCCGGAGAGTGAAGCGGCGGCTCCGGTTCCGCCGCGGCCGGTCCGCGGAGTCACCACGCCACCCCCGTGCACACTCATCACCTGTCGGGCGCTTCACGCAAGCTGGCCCAGAAGGCGCTAAAGTGCCCATGACTGCGTAGGGGATTAGGGCGATGACCGCTGCTTTGCTGGAAGCGCATCGGGCCATCCGGAAGTACAGCACCACCTGGTACGTGCCGGTGACCACGATGCCGGCGGGACTGAACGAAGCACTTTCATCGGCTTATCTGCTCATGCGGGCCATCGACGAGATCGAGGACCATCCCGAACTCCCGCCCAAGGAGAAGGACGTTCTGCTGTGCGGCATCAGCGCCGTGCTGCAAGAGCGCTGCCGTCCCGAGGACTTCAAGGCGGTCCTGGCCGACTGCTCGGTGGAACTGCCCGAAGTCACCCTGCGCATCGGGGAGTGGGCGGAGCTGGCCCCGCCGCAGATCGCGCCCCGGATCCGGGAGACGTTCGCCACGATGGCGGAACGGATGGGCGGCTGGGCGCTGCACGGCTGGCGCATCCACACCGAACGCGATCTCGACCGCTACACGTACGCCGTGGCCGGCACGCTCGTCCTGCTGCTGAGCGATCTGTGGAGCTGGTACGACGGCACCCGCTCGGACCGCACCCTCGGCGTCGGCTACGGCCGGGCGCTCCAGGCGGTCAACATCTACCAGGACAAGGGCGAGGACCTGGGCCGGGGCGTCGACTTCTGGCCGGACGGCTGGGACGCGGCGCGGCTGCGCGGGTACGCGATGCGGGAGCTGGCGCGTGCCGACCGCTATCTGGCGCAACTGCCCGCGCACGGCCCGGCGTTCCGGTTCTGCTCCCGGCCGCTGGCCGCCGCCTGGCGGGCGGTGAGCGCCGGTCCGGGGCCCTGACCGCGTGCGGCGCCCCGGGCCCGAGGGGCGTGAACGCCCCGGGCGCGCGCCACCGGCAATGCTCCCGTGCGCGGGGCCCAATGGGGTGTGGGCGGCCTGTCGGTGGAGCAGGGGTGCATCCGTGACAGCCGTAACCTCTCTCCCCCTCGCCCCGGGCGCCCTGCCGCTGCTCGGGCACGCCGTGCCGCTGGTACGCCGTCCGCTGGACTTCGTCTCGTCGCTGCCCACCCATGGCGAGCTGGTCCGGATCCGGATGGGCACCCGCTCGGTGGTCATGGTCTGCGACCCGGCGCTGACCCGGCAGGTCCTGCTGAACGACAGCATCTTCGACAAGGGCGGGCCGCTGTTCGAGCGGGGCCGTGAGGTGGCGGGCAACAGCCTGCTGAGCTGCCCGCACGACATGCACCGGCGGCAGCGGCGGCTGTGCCAGCCGGCGTTCCACGCGGACCGCTTCCCCGGGTACAACGTGGCGTTCGCGGACCTCGCCGAGGACCTGGCCAAGTCCTGGCAGGACCGCCAGGTGGTGGATGTCACCGAGGCGCTGACCCGGCTGACGGCCGTGGTCGCGGTGGAGACGATGTTCGCCCGCACCCTGCCCGCGCAGGTCGCCTCGCAGATCCTGGACGACTTCATCACCCTGAGCGAGGGCATCTTCCGGCGCGCGGTCACCCCCGCCACGCTCAACCGGCTGCCCGTCCCGGCCAACCGCCGCTACCGGCGGGCCCTGGACCGGCTCAAGTCGACCGTGTTCGACATCATCGCGGCCCGCCGCGCGGCCACCACCGACCACGGCGATCTGCTCTCCTCGCTGGCCAACGCCGTCGATCCGGACAGCAAGGGCGGCCGGTACTCCCTGTCCGACGAGGAACTGGTCAACCAGGTGATCATCTTCCTCTACGCGGGCTCGGACACCACGGCCGCGGCCGTGGCGTGGTCGCTGCACCTGCTCGCCCAGCGCACCGATCTCGACATCCTGCTGTACGAGGAGGCCCGCAAGGCCCTGCACGACACCCCCCTGGTGCTGGTGGACCCCACCGCCCTGGAGATGACCAACCGGGTGCTGCTGGAATCGCTGCGGATGTACCCGCCGGCCTGGATGACCACCCGCACGGTGGCCAGCGACACGGAGCTGGGCGGGGTGGTGCTGCCGGCCGGCACGACCGTCGGGTACAGCCCGTATCTCATCCACCGGCTGCCCGAGCTGTACAAGGAGCCGGACACCTTCGAGCCGGACCGCTGGCTGACCCCGCCGGCCGACCGCAGCGCCTACATCCCCTTCGGCGCCGGGGCCCGCAAGTGCATCGGGGACCGCTTCGGCATGGCGCAGGCCGCGCTGATCCTGACCGCGATCATCTCCCGCTGGCGGCTGATCCCGGCCCACACCCGGCCGGTGCGGGCCGCCGCCAAGGTGACGCTGATGCCCAAGGGGCTGCACATGCGGGTGCTGGCCCGCGAGCGGCCGTACTGACGGCCACCGGCCGCCCGGCGCGGCGCGCGCCCGCCGGGGGCCGCCCGCACCGGAGCGCCGCCCGCCCCCTCCGGGCGGACGGCGCTCGGG
>NZ_JBHWJL010000233.1:0-8471 GCF_042731495.1 Streptomyces sp. NPDC059853 | reverse complement strand
CCGCTGACCGCCTCCGGCCTCGTCGTCGAGGCCGCCACCGTCCACGACCCCGCCAACGGCCGCCCCACCCGCCCGCTGGACGTGGTCGCCACCAGCCACCACTTCCTCGGTGTCAAGCTCACCGCCGACCGGCTCCACGCCGTCGTCACCGACCTGCGCGCCCGGACCACCGCCGCGACCACCGAGCCCCTGCACGACCCGACCCCCGAGGCCGTCAGCGCCCAGATCGCCCGGGTACGCGACCGGCTCACCACCCCCGGCACCGCACCCGTCGCCGCCGGCATCACCCTGGGCGGCGCCGCACGCCCCACCACCGACACCACCGCCGCACCGCGCTTCGACGCCCCCTTCCTCGGCTGGCAGGACGTCGAACTGCGCGACCGGCTCACCCGGAGCACGGGCCTGCCCTGCGTCGTGGAGAACGACGTCGCCGCCCTCGCCCACGCCCAGCGCTGGTTCGGCGCCGCACGCGGCCTGACCGACTTCGCCCTGCTGACGGTCGGCGCGGGCATCGGCTACGCCCTGGTCCAGCACGGCCGGATGGTGCCCGCTGCTGCCGTGGACCTGAGGGAGTTCAGCCACCACGTACTCGACCCCGGCGGCCCGATGTGCACCGGGGGACACCGCGGCTGCCTCGCCTCCTACCTCTCCACCCACTCCGTCCTGGCCGCGGCGGCACACGGGCTGCGCCGCCCGGTGACCCTGGACGAGGTGGCCGCACTGGCCCGCGCCGGGGACCCGGTGTGCCGGAACGTCCTCGGCCCGGCCGCCTGGGCCCTGGGGGCGGCGCTGGCCACCATCGCGAACCTCTGCATGATCAAGGACTTCGTCGTCGCCGGGGAGGGCCTGGTCCTGCTGGCCGGTGAACAGCGCGCCGTACACGCCGGGATCAGGGACCGGCGGTACCGCGACCCCGACTCCCTGCGGGTGACGCTGCTGCCCCCCGACTTCGCCGAATGGGCCCGCGCCGCCGCGGTCGCCGCCATCAGGGCCTTCGTCCTGCGGGAGGACTGAACCGGCCGCACAGCCACGGCCGGCGGACCCGCCCCCTCGCACCAGGCCGCCCCGTCGCCCAGCGCCTGGCCGCCCTGGACGTCGCCGTGCGGTGTCAGACCGGGTAGTCGCCGGTCAGGATGGCCGAGGCCAGTTCCACCCGGGAGCGGTAGCCGGCCCGTTTGAACAGGCGGGTCAGGCGGCTCTCCACGCTCTTCTCGCTGCACCCGAGCGCGATCGACATCTCCCGGTTGGTCAGACCCTCCGTCACCAGCACCGCCAGCAGCCGTTCGTGCTCCGCGGTGGTGGCGCTGCGGCCGGGGACGGAGATGTTCCGCGCGCGCATCAGGTTCCGCAACTGCGCCTTGCGCATGAGCGCGTCGAGGTCCCCGTACAGGCCGTACGCCTCCCGCAGCAGCGCCGGGTCGGCCTGGCCGAGGCGGACGACGGTCTGCAGGGTGTCGGCGAGTTCCAGCGGCTGGTCCCGGCGGCGGGCCAGCCGGATCGCCTCGGCCGACGCCGCGTGGTCGCCCTCCACCATGGCGACGCCGATGAGCCGGCACAGGTGGGCGCGGCCGGTGCCGATCCGGTCCGCCACCCGGATCACCTCGGCCACGCTCCGCCGGGCAGCGGCGGTGTCGCCGGTCACCAGTTCCGCTTCGGCGCGCCGCAGCCACAGTTCGTCCGTGCCCACGACCAGGCCGCGTTCCCCGGCGAGCGCCAGTGCCTCCTTGATCACCTCCAGGGACCGCTCGCGCCCGCCCAGCACCTGCTCCCACTCGGACTCGGGCACGGCGAGCAGGTGGAGCAGCAGGGAGTGGACGCTCTTGGCCTGGTCGATCACCGCCCGGGCCTCGGTCAGCCGGCCCCGGGCGGCGAGGATGGTGCTCAGTTCGCGGGAGGCCATGGTGTGACTGGTCAGTTCGCCGACCCAGGTGCCGGCGGCCAGCGCCGTTCTGGCGAGTTCCAGGGCCCGGTCCCACTGCCCGGCGTGGCTGTCCGCGATCACCCGGTCGGGGATCGGCCGGTAGCCGGACGGCAGGTGGTGGGTGGCCAGGAGTGCTTCGGCCCGGTCCAGTTCGTTGAACTGCATGAGCGCCCTGACCAGGCTCGTCAGCCGCTGGAAGCGGTGCCGGCCGCCCCGGTGCCACAGCGGATAGCGGGTCGGGTCGTCGACGGAGCGGTCCAGTTCCGCGGTGCGGCCGAGGAGCGCGGCCCCGGTCTCGCTCACCACCTGCCCGACGGCGGCGACCAGGTCGTTCTCCCGGCTCCAGATCCCCCGGGTGGCCGCCAGATGGTCCACCGCCTCCCGCCAGCGTTCCAGGTGGCACAGGGCCAGACAGCGGGCGACGATCCGGTGTCCCTCGCCGCCCGGCAGCGCGCGCCAGCGTTCTCCGGCGAGCGCGGCGAGCACCGTCGTGTCGGACGAACCGGCGGCCGAGACCACCCAGATCGCCTCCATGTCGAACAGGTCCTCGGAGGACACCAGCCCCGTGTACCGGGACAGGACCGTCCAGGCGCTCTCCATGGCCTCGGCGTGCCGCAGATGGATGCAGCAGGCCGTCGCGTGGAGCATCAGCGCGGCGGCCCGCCGCTCGGGTTCCGTGGTCAGGTCGAGGGCGGCCCGCAGCCAGCGCACCGCGTGGTGGCCGTCGTGCAGCATGACGGCCCGGCCCAGGGCCAGCAGTTCCGCGGCGGCCCGCCGGGGATCGACGAACCGGCCCGCCGCGACCAGGGCTTCGGCCAGGCAGCGGTCGTCGGCGACCGCCTCGCCCGCCCATACGGCGGTGACGGCGACCTGGGAGAGCCGGCGCCGCTCGAACTGGCCGAGGCAGCCGGCCAGCGCGTATGCGAGCAGCGGCAGCCGGAACCGCCACTGCCCGCCGGTGTGGTGCAGCACCCCCTCGGCCCGGAGCAGTTCCAGCCGCGCGCGCACCTCCTGCTCGTCCGTCTCCAGCGCGCGGGCGATCAGCCCCTCGGCCGCCGGGCCCAGCGGGTGCAGCACCGCCAGGGCCTTGGCGGCCGACCAGGCGCCCTCGCCCAGGTGCCGGATGTGTTCGACCAGCGGCAGATCGTCCGGGACCTCGGGCGGGCGCTCCGGTGAGGTGAGGCAGGCGTGCCGCTGGAGCACGCGCAGTGCCCCGCCGCGCCGGTAGCCGGCGACCGAGGCGAGGACGGCGGCGGGGACGCCCCGGCAGTCCCGGCGCAGCCGGGCGGCGAGCGCGGCCGACGGCCGGGCCCGTACCTCGTGGGCGACCAGGGTGTCCACCTCGGCGGAGCACAGCGGGCGCAGCGGCACCACGCGGACCAGGCCGGCCGCCCGCAGCCGGCCGAGCACGGCCCGGTCCCGGGCGGCGCCGCCGGGGGTCGAGCGGTAGCCGCACACGAAGGTGACCGGCCCGCCGGCGAGCGAGCGGATCCTCGGCAGCAGCGTGCCGCGGGAGGCCGTGTCGGCCCACTGGAGGTCGTCGATCAGCACCACGAGCGTCTCGCCCGGGGCGACCGCCGACCGCAGGGCGGCCGTCAGGTCGCGGCCGGCCTCCGGCGGCGTCACGGGGGCGGTGTGCGCCGCCCGCCGGCCGTCCTCCGCCCGGTGCAGCGTGCCGAGTTCGGCCGTCAAACGGGCGGCCAGCGCATGATGACGGTCACGCTCGTTGCGGGCCAGGCGCAGGTGGAGCACGCGCACGCCTCGTTCGGTCAGTGTCTCCCGGACGGCGGCGAGCACCGTGCTGCGGCCGATGCCGCCCGGACCGGCGACGACCAGCAGCGGCGGAGCGCCCGGCGAGGTGGCGTCGTCGGCGAGCCGCGCGACCGTGCCCGCCCGGCCCGGCAGAGCCCGCCGCGGCCGGGGCGATCCGTCCGTGTCCCCGGAACTGCTGATCACCCAGGCAGTATGCCCACAGCTTTGCCTCACAGACACACATGGGGAAGGCCCAACAGCCCGTGCAGAATGGCAGTTGACCCGAAAGGGCAGGTCCTGGCGGGTCTCGCGGAGCAACCGCCCGGGCGCGGGGAGGGGACGCGTACGGCCCCGGAGCGCCGCCGCCCGGCACACCCCAGGAGGAGGCGGGCAGTGGCCCGAGACCGTACCCGTGTGCAGGGCAGGGACCGTGATGTGGCCGAGCTGCGCACCGCGCTGATGACGGGCCGGGGCTCCCTGCTGGTCCTGCGCGGCCCCGCCGGGATCGGCAGATCCGCGGTGCTGGACGCCGTGGGTGGCTCGCTGCGGGCGGAGGGGGTGCGGGTGCTGCCGGTACGGTTCGGGGCCGGCCCCGGGGACCCCGCCGCGGACCCGTACGGCATCGCCTCGCTGGTGCGCAGTGTGCGCGACCGGTTCGAGGCGTTCGCCGACACGGGGCTGGCCGACGCGCTCACCCCGGTGGCCCGGCTGACCCAGTCCCCGGGCGGGGACGCCGGTGGCTGGGTGCCGTCCATGGTCACCGAACTCGGCGCCCTGTTCGACCGGCTCGCCCGGGGCGGGCGCATCGCGCTGCTGGCCGACGACGCGCATCTGGTGGCCGAGCCCGCGCCGCTGCTCACCGCGGCCCGCCGCTGCGGCTTCCCGGTGCTGGCCACCTGCCGGCAGGACACCGGGCACGAGCCGGGGACCGCCGAACTGCGCACCGCCGCCGACCGGGTGTTCACCCTCGGCCCGCTCACCGAGGCCGACGCGCTGGTACTGCTGCGCCGGGCAGCGGGCACCCGGCTGGACGAGGCGGCGGAGGCCGCACTCCGTACCGCGCTGGGACCGCTGTTCACCCACCCGGGCACGGTGCTGGGGACGCTCGCCGACCTCCGGCGCCGTGGCCGGCTGACCGTCTTCCGGGGACGGCTGTGCCTGCGCTCCCCGGGGGAGGCGATCGCGCTGCCCGCCGGGCACCCGCTGCTGGCACGGGTGGCCGGGGCGGGGCCGCTGGCACCCTGGCTGCTGTCCTCGGTGGCCGTGTGGGACGGGGTCAGCGTGGACGACCTGCCGCTGCTCACCGAGACGATCGGCGCGGATCTCACCGCCTGCGGCCGCACCCTGGACCGACTGATCGAGGAAGGCGTGCTGGTCGCCGATCCGGCGGGCCGGGTGCACTGCCGCTGCCCGGCGCTGGCCGCCGCCGCGGTCGACCGCACCAAGGTGTTCTGGGGCGCGGGGCTGCACGCGGCGATCGCCGAACGGCTGCTGGCCCGCCAGGGGCGGGACGGCGCGGTGGACTCGGTGGCCCTCGCGGACCACATCGCGCGCGGCAGCACGGCGCTGGCCCCCGGCGAGGACATGACCGCGCGGCTGCTGGACCTGGCGGGCGCCGCGGCCCGCGAAGAACCCCAGCGGGCCGCCCTGCTGTGCGCCGCCGCCCTGCACCGGCTGCCGCCCGCCGGTGCGGAGCACGCCCGGGTCCTCAACCGGCTGCTCACCCTGGTGCTGCGCACCGGGCAGTACGAGCTGCTGCGGGACGCGCTCGGCACCTGCACCGAGCCGGACGGGCCCCGCGGCGCCATCGACCCCCGCGCCCAGGCCCGGGCCGCCGCGATGCTGGTGGCGCTGCACACCGGGGAACGGCCCGCCGGTCAGGAGGTACGGGCGCTGCTGGACGAGGAATTGCCGGGCCCCGGCAGGACCGGCTTCGCCGAGTGGTGGTTCGGGAGCCGGCCGTCGGACCCGGGGGCGCCGCGCCGCCCGTCGCCCTCGCGCTGGATCGGAGTGCCCGGGTTCCTCGCGGCGGACGAGATGGAGGTGGTGCAGGCCGCGCTGTCCGGCGACACCGACGCCTGCGTACGCGCGTGGCGCGCCACCGGCCGCCCGGCGCCGTGCGCCGATCTGGACCGGCTGTGCGCGGCGGCCGCGGTGGTCGACGTGGCGACCGTGCTCCATCTCGTCCTGGGCGACCGCTACCGGCTGCCGGACACCGGTCTGCTCGGCGCCTACCGCCGGGTGGTCGAGAGCCACCGGGCCGCCGACTGGTCCCGGGCCATGTCGGCCGTCCGCGAACTGGAGCTGTCCGGCCCCGCCGACACACTGGTGCACCATGCCGCCCGGCTGTTCGCCGCCGACATCTGCGCCGCCCGCGGCGAGTTCCGGCAGGCCGCCGAGTGGCTGGCGGCCGCCGCGCCGGCCCCGCGGCTGGCGGGACTGCGCGCCTGGGCGAAGATCGGTCTCTACCACCACACGGGCCAGCACCGCCGCGCGATCCGGCAGGCCCGGCACGTCTCCCGGCGACTGCACCGGGCCGGCCGGCACGCCTGGCTGGACCGGATGCTGACGCGGGCGGTGGGGATCGCCGCGTACACCGACGACCTGGACGCCGCCGGTCAGCTGCTGGAGCAGACCGAGCGGCTGCACCACGGGGACGGCCGGACCCGGCTGACCGAGAGCGTCCATCTGGCGCGCGCCCTGGCCGGCCGCGACGTGGTGCACGCCCGGGTGGCCGCCGATCTGGCGCGGGAGCGCGGGGACCGGTCCGTGCTGCTCGAATCCGCCCCGGTGGTGGCGCGGTTCGCGGACGACCCCGGGCCGTGGCTGCGCGAGGCGCACGACCTGGCGACCGGCTGCGGCGCCGCCGTGCTGCTGGAGCGCATCCGCGCGGTCACCCGTGAGCGCGGGGTGCCCGCCCCGCGCGCCCGGGCACGGCGCCGGACGGCCGGTGACACGGAACGCCGCGTCGTCGAACTGATCGGCGCCGGGCTGACGAACCGTCAGATAGCGCAGCGGCTCGCCCTCAGCGAGAAGACCGTCGAGCACTATCTGACCAGGCTCTTCGCCCGCACCGGCTGCCGTTCCCGGGTCGAACTCGCCGCCGCCAGCCTCAGCGGCCGGCTGCCCACCGCCTGACCCTGCGCACCGCCCGGCGGGCCCGGCCGGGCCCGCCGGATCAAAGATGCCAACCCCGGGTCCCTCTCGGGCCCAGGTCCCTTCCGGGGGCGGACACCCCACCGGCGGTCTCCCTACCGTCGCATGCATGACCGACATCGATGTGCCCCAGGTCGCCGATCCCGAGGTGGCCGCCATGGTGAGAGCCGAGGTGGAGGGCCGCTGGCCGCTCGGCGTTTCGGGCCTCGACGAAGTGGTGCGGTACGGACTGCTGCCCTTCGGCAAGATGATGGGCCCCTGGTTGCTGATCCGCTCCAGCCTGGCGGTCGGCGGCGATCTGGCGACCGCCCTGCCCGCCGCCGTGGCCCTGGAGTGCGTCCAGGTCGGCGCGATGATGCACGACGACATCATCGACAGCGACGCCCAGCGGCGCGGCAAGCCCGCCGCCCACTCCGTGTTCGGCCGGCAGAGCGCGATCGTCGGCGGCGACGGGCTGTTCTTCCACGGCTTCGCGGCCCTCTCCGAGTGCCGGCAGGCCGGCGCTCCCGCCGACCGCGTCGCCCAGGCCCTGGCCATCCTCTCCCGGGCCGGTCTGCGCATCGGCGACGCGGCCATCCGGGAGATCCGGATGAGCCGCGAGATCTGCCCCGTCCCCGCCTACCTCGACATGATCGCCGACAAGAGCGGCGCCCTGCTGTGGATGGCCTGCGGCGTGGGCGGCGCGCTCGGCGGCGCCGACGACACCGCGCTGAAGGCGCTCAGCCAGTACAGCGACCAATTGGGCATCGCCTACCAGATCCGCGACGACCTGATGCCCTACGACGGCACCCGGGCCGGCAAACCCAACATCTCCGACGTGCGCAACGGCCGCCCCACCCTCCCCGTGCTGCTCGCCCACGAACGCGCCTCCCGCGCCGAGCAGCAGCGCATCGAACGCCTGCTCGCCGACACCGCCGCCCCCGCCGACGAGCGCTACGCGGCCATGTCGGACCTGGTGCACGCCCACGACGGGGTGCAGGCGGCACGGCAGGTGTCCCACCGTCACGTCCAGCTGGCCACCGAGGCCCTGGAGACCCTGCCGCCGGGCCCGCACCGCGACGCCCTGGAGGGCCTGACCGTGCCCGGTCGCCTGGTGTGAAGCGGACTCACCCCCGAGGAGCTGGCCCGATGACCTCCCCCACCTACGCGACGTATCTGCGCCTGGACGAACTCCTCTCGCTGCAGGTCCCCCTCACCCCCCGGGACCAGCGCGACCTTAGCGACAGCGAGCGGCTGTTCATCGTCGTCCACCAGGCGTCCGAGACCCTGCTCAGCCAGGTCCTCGTCGACCTGCGGCACATCGACGCCGGCCCCTGCGGCCCCGCCTGCCGCGCCCACCGCACCGACCGGGCGGTCCGGCTGATCGGCGCGCTGGAGGGCCAGCTGACCCTGCTGCGCCGCACCCTGCGGCGGGAGGACTTCCTGGCCTTCCGGGACCGCTTCGGCACCGCGAGCGGACTCCAGTCCGAGCAGTTCCGCGAACTGTTCGCGCTCACCGCCAGACTCACCGCGACCCCGGACGGCGGCGGGTCCGGCGCGCTGGAGGCCGCCGTGCGCCGCTGGCGCACGACCCATCTCGGCCTGGTCGCGCACATGCTCGGCGACCAGCCCGGCACCGGCAACACCTCCGGGCGGCATTTCC
>NZ_JBHWJL010000232.1:0-8471 GCF_042731495.1 Streptomyces sp. NPDC059853 | reverse complement strand
GCCGGTCACCGCATGCCCGTCAGGCGCCCGCCACCGGCAGCCCCTCGCGCACCTCGCGGGCCGCCGTCACCAGGTTCTCCAGCGCGGCGCGCACCTCCGGCCAGCCCCGGGTCTTCAGACCGCAGTCCGGGTTGACCCACAGCCGCTCGGCCGGGATCGCCGAAAGACCCTTGCGCAGCAGCGCCGCCACCTCCGTCGCGTCCGGCACCCGCGGCGAATGGATGTCGTACACCCCCGGGCCGACCTCGCGCGGATACCCGGCCGCACCCAGCTCGTCCGCCACCTGCATGTGCGAACGGGCCGCCTCCAGGCTGATCACATCCGCGTCCAGCTCGTCGATCGCCCGCAGGATGTCGCCGAACTCGGCGTAGCACATGTGCGTGTGGATCTGGGTGTCCGGCCGCACCCCGGCCGTCGTCAGCCGGAACGCCTCCGTCGCCCACGCCAGGTACTCCGCACGCCCGGCCTCCCGCAGCGGCAGCGTCTCGCGCAGCGCCGGCTCGTCCACCTGGATCACCGAACTGCCCGCCGCCTCCAGGTCCAGCACCTCGTCCCGCAGCGCCAGCGCCATCTGCCGGGCGGTCTCCGCCCGCGGCTGGTCGTCCCGGACGAAGGACCAGGCCAGCATCGTCACCGGGCCGGTCAGCATGCCCTTCACCGGACGCTCCGTCAGCGACTGCGCGTACCGGGTCCAGCGCACCGTCATCGGCTCGGGCCGGGCGATGTCCCCGGCCAGGATCGGCGGCCGGACATACCGGGTGCCGTACGACTGCACCCAGCCGTGCCGGGTGGTCAGCGCCCCGGTCAGCTGCTCGGCGAAGTACTGCACCATGTCGTTGCGCTCCGGCTCCCCGTGCACCAGCACATCGAGCCCGGCCCGCTCCTGGAAGCCGATCACCTCCCGGATCTCGGCCGCGATCCGCTCCTCGTACGCCGTCTCACCGATCCGCCCGGACCGCAGATCGGCCCGCGCGGTGCGCAGTTCGCCGGTCTGCGGGAAGGACCCGATGGTGGTGACGGGCAGCAGCGGCAGCCCGAGCCGGTCGTGCTGCGCCGCCGCCCGGTCCGGGTACGGCTGCGAGCGGCGGTGGTCGGCGTCGGTCACCGCGGCGGTACGGGCCCGTACCGCCGGGTCGTGGGCGAGCGGCGAGTTGGCCCGGGAGGCCAGGTCGGCGCGGTTGGCGGCCAGCCGCGCGGTGATCGCGCCGGTGCCCTCGCCCAGTCCGCGCGCCAGGGTGGCCAGTTCCTCCGCCTTCTGCCGGGCGAACGCCAGCCAGCGCGCCAGCTGCGGATCGATGTCCCGCTCCGCGGCGGCGTCCAGCGGCACGTGCAGCAGCGAGCAGGAGGCCGCCACATCGACCCGGTCGGCCAGCCCGAGCAGCGTGCCGAGGGTGCTGAGCGAGGCACCGAGGTCGTTGATCCACACATTGCGGCCGTTGACCACCCCGGCCACCAGCCGCTTGCCGGGCAGCCCGCCCGCCGCGGCCAGGTCCGGCAGATTCGCCGCCGCCGGGCCGGTGAAGTCCAGCGCCAGACCCTCCACGGGCGCCTTCGCCAGCACCGGCAGCGCCTCGCCGAGCCGGTCGAAGTAGGAGGCCACCAGCAGCTGCGGCCGGTCGGTCAGCGCGCCGAGATCGCGGTAGGCGCGGGCGGCGGCGTTCAGCTCGGCGGGTGTGCGGTCGGCGACCAGCGCCGGCTCGTCCAGCTGCACCCACCGCGCCCCGGCGGCCCGCAGATCGGCCAGCACCTCCGCGTACACCGGCAGCAGCCGGTCCAGCAGCGTCAGCGGCTCGAAGTCGGCGGCGACCCCCGGCGCGGGCTTGGCCAGCAGCAGGAAGGTCACCGGGCCGACCAGCACCGGGCGGGCGGTGTGCCCGAGGGACAGCGCCTCGGTGAACTGCGCCACCTGCGCGCGCGAGTCGGCCCGGAAGACGGTGTCGGGCCCCAGTTCGGGCACCAGGTAGTGGTAGTTGGTGTCGAACCACTTGGTCATCTCCAGCGGCGCCACCTCCTGGTTGCCGCGGGCCATCGCGAAGTAGCCGTCCAGCGGGTCGGCGTCGACCGCCGCACGGTGCCGGGCCGGTACGGCGCCCACCATGACGCTGGTGTCCAGCACATGGTCGTAGTACGAGAAGTCACCGGTGGGCACCTCGTGGATGCCGGCCTCGGTCAGCCACTGCCAGTTGTCGCGGCGCAGCTGCCGCGCCGTGCGGTGCAGTGCGGCGGCGTCGACGCGGCCCTTCCAGTAGCCCTCGACGGCCTTCTTCAGCTCCCGGCCCGGCCCCTGCCGGGGTACGCCGTACACGGTCGCCCGTGCTGCCGCGGCTGCGGACTGTGCGGTCACGGAACTCTCCTTCGCGAGTCTCACTCCGATGACCGATGGCCCTGCGGGGGCGCGAAGAGGCGATCGCCGCCGGGGGAGGGGACACGGGATACCGCCGCCGTGCCGAACCGCCTGCCGCGTGACGCCGACCCGCCCTCGAAGGTCACCGGTGACCGCGCGCGGGTGCGCGCGGGCAGTGGCAGGTCTTCGGACTCGCGGGCGTTTCCCGTCGGATGACGAGGCGTCCTAGTGGCCGTCGCTTCCCGGAGCCGGGCGGCTCCAGTGCGTATGACGGCGGTCGTTCCCGCTCACCGCTGCGGGGCAGTCCCGGATTCCCACCGGGTTCCCTCTTGCGACGCGTCTGCCTGGCGGGCAGGGCGAACCAGCTGCGGAGCCAGCCTAAGCGCTGTGCCCGGTCGGTGGACACCCCGTTCGCATGCCGGACGGGGCGCGTCGCCCGGGCCGGGAGACCGGCTACTGAGCGCGGGAACCCGCCCAGATCATCAGGAAGATCAGGCCCACCACGAGATGGCCCAGCACCCCGTAGAGGAAGAACCGGGGGAGGAACCCGGGCGGCAGCTCGCCGCCCTTCTTCTTCGCCTGCTCCGGCTTGTCGTGACGTTCGCCGTCGGTCATGGCCGCACGGCCTCCCTTCCGTTACCGCCCAGGCACAGCTGGGTGGCCCCGCTGCGCAGCAGGGTGTGGACGAACAGCAGCTGGACGCCCTCCGCTCCGGCCGCGCCGATCCGGTGCGGGGTGAGCGAGTCGAAGTGCGCGCTGTCGCCGGGCTCCAGGAGCTGGACGGATTCGCCGAGGGCGAGCCGCAGCCGGCCGTCGAGGACGTACAGCCACTCCTCGCCCGGGTGGACCCGTACGAGGTCGTCCTGGCCGCCGCCGTACGGGACCTGGACCCGCAGCGCCTGCATGGCGCGGGAGGGCCCGCCGGCCGGCCAGTACGTCCAGCCGTCCGCCTCGCGCGCCCCCGGGCCGCCGCCCCGGGTGACCGGGTCGGCGGTGGCGGGGACCTCGCCCAGCAGCTCGGCGACCGTCGTACCGTAGATCCTGGCCAGGGCCAGCAGCATCGGCAGCGAGGGCTGCCGCCCGCCGGTCTCCAGCCGGGACAGATGGGCGGGGGACAGGCCGGCCCGGCTCGCCGCCGCCTCCAGGGTCAGCCCGGCCCGGGTGCGCAGGTCGCGCAGCCGGGGTGCCATGGCGGGCAGCTCGGGTGTCATGGCTCCGATCGAACCAGCGCTTCGCCTCTGAGGCAAATTTCTTGTCCGAGAGGCAAAAACGCCCTGCGTCCGACCGCCCTCCGGAACGCCCTGTCGGGTGCTGGGCGAGGCGGGTAGAGTTCCGTCGGAAAGCGCTTGCTACGGCTTACTGAGACCCTGCCCAGGTTCGGAGGAACCTCCCGCATGGCAACGCCCGAAGGGCCGCTCGACCACCACTACCGTGGCGAACACCCCGTACGAACCCTCGCCTATCTCTTCCGCGGCAGCCGCCACCGGATCGCCGGCGCTCTCGGCGTCTTCGTCGTCAAGCACAGCCCCGTCTGGCTGCTGCCCCTGGTCACCGCCGCCATCGTCGACACGGTGGTGCAGCACCTGCCCATCAGCCAGCTGTGGAGCAGCGCCGGCGTCGTCATGATCATCCTGATCATCAACCCGCCGCTGCACCTGCTGTACGTCCGGCTGCTGTACGGCAGCATCCGCCGGGTCGGCACCGCGCTCCGCTCCGCCCTGTGCACCCGGATGCAGCAGCTGTCCATCGGCTACCACTCCCGGGTCAGCGCCGGGGTGCTCCAGGCCAAGGTGGTCCGCGACGTCGAGACCATCGAACAGATGGTGCAGCAGTCCTCGGACACCGGACTCGGCGCCATCACTGTCCTCGTCGGCGGCCTGGTCATCATCGGCGTCCGCACCCCCGAGTTCCTCCCGGTCTTCCTCATCGTGGTCCCCGTCGCCGCCCTCCTGGTGATGCGGCTGCGCACCCGGCTGCGCACCCACAACGAGGAGTTCCGGCACGAGGTGGAGAACCTCTCCTCCCGCGTCACCGAGATGACCCGGCTCATCTCGGTCACCCGCGCCCACGGCCTGGAGCCCAGCGCGCTGCGCCGCATGGACCACACCCTGGGCAACGTGCTGCGCTCCGGGCTGCGCCTGGACCTGCTGAACGGCCGGTTCGCCTCACTGGCCTGGGTCTTCCTCAACGCCCTCGGCGTGCTCTTCCTCACCGGCTCCGCGCTCATCGCCTACTACGAGGTGTGGGACCTGACGGCCGGCGACGTGGTCATGCTCAGCGCGTTCCTCACCACCCTCACCAACTCCACCACGACCCTGATGGGGCTGGCCCCGGTCATCACCAAGGGCCTGGAGTCGGTCCGTTCGGTCGGTGAGGTCCTCCAGGCGCCCGCCCTGGAGGACAACGAGGGCAAGGCCGTCGTCACCGAGGTGGGCGGGGCCATCGAGTTCGAGAACACCGGGTTCCGCTACGAGGACGCCGAACGGCCCTCGGTGCGCGACTTCACCCTCTCCGTCCGGCCGGGCGAGACCATCGCCCTGGTCGGCGCCTCGGGCGCCGGGAAATCCACCGTCCTCAACCTCGTCATCGGCTTCATCCGGCCCACCAGCGGCCGGCTGCTGCTGGACGGCGCCGACATGAACACCCTCGACCTGCGCACCTACCGGCGCTTCGTCTCCGTCGTCCCGCAGGAGTCGATCCTCTTCGAGGGCACCATCCGGGAGAACGTCGCCTACGGCATGGACGACGTCGACGACGACGCGGTGCGGGCCGCCCTGCGCGACGCCAACGCCCTGGAATTCGTCGACCGGATGCCCGGCGGTCTGGACGCGGTGGTCGGGGAGAGCGGCGGCCGGCTCTCCGGCGGACAGCGGCAGCGGCTCGCCATCGCGCGCGCCCTCATCCGCAACCCCCGGGTGCTGATCCTGGACGAGGCCACCTCGGCGCTCGACACCCGCTCCGAGGCGCTGGTCCAGGAGGCGCTGGGCCGGCTGGTGGCCGGCCGCACCACCTTCGTGGTCGCCCACCGGCTGTCCACCGTGCGCAACGCCGACCGCATCGTCGTCATGCGCGACGGCGGCATAGCCGAGATCGGCACCCATGAGGAACTGCTGGCGCACGGCGGCGCGTACGCCGGACTCCAGCGCGGCCAGCTCAGCTGACGGCCGGGCGGGCCGGCGGCCGGCCAGGGCCGCCGGCCCGCCTCTTTCGTACGACGGCGGGTCCGGCGGGTCCGCCGAAGGATGCAGCGCACGATCCTCCGCGCGAGGGACGGACGGGGCCCCGTCCGTCCCTGGGCCGGACAGCACATTCCCGACGCGTGCGAGAGCGAGCGACCCATGACCCGTGCGGCCCGGCACACCGCGGAAGGCACGGCCGCCCTCCTGATCGGCCTCGGCCGGTGGGCGTTCGCCGGCGCGGTGGAGGTCCCGGTCGTCGAACTGCCCAAGGCCGGGGTGGTCCTGGCGGTGGTCGGCGGCGCCCAGGCGCTGTACGGCGCCTACACCGCCGTCAGGGCGCGCCGGTAGCGGATCCCCGGCTGCCCGCCGATCTCCGTGGCGCCGACCTCGGTGAACCCGCTGCGGCCGAGGACCGCCCGGGAGGCCGCGTTGTCCCGCGTGGTGCGCGCGGTGAGCGAGCCCAGACCGTACGCGCGGACCGCGAGACCGCACAGTCCGGCGACCGCCGCCGTGGCCACGCCCCGGCCCGCCGCCCGCTCACCGATCCGGTAGCCCAGCTCGGCGCTGCCACCGGCCACATCCACCAGATTGATCCGGCCGATCAGCTCACCGCCCTCGCCCAGCACCACATGGAAGCGGACGGCGCCCGTCTCCTGCTCGGCCAGCAGCGCCCGGTGCCGGTCGGCGAACTCCGCGAAGTACGCGTCGCCCCGGTCCGGCACCGAACGGGCGAAGTACGCGCGGTTCTCCCGCTCGAAAGCCAGCAGCGCCTCCGCGTGCTCCGCCCGCAGCGGTTCCAGGGTGATCATGCCGGGCAGTGTACGGAGCCGGTCACTCCTCCAGCAGCCGCATTTCCATCGCCGCCAGCCGCACCGGGTCGCCCACCGTGTCCATCGCGGTGATCCGGCCGTCCTCGACGGTGAAGAACGCCACCGCCACCGTGCCGCCACCGGACCGGGTGACCGCCGCGAGCCGCCCGTCCACCAGCGCCGGACGTCCGCCGCCGTATGCCGCGGCGAACGCGGCCGCGCCGCGCGCCAGCCGGTCGGCGCCGCGCACCTCGCTCCCGTCGTCCGAGCGCATCACCACATCCGGGTGCAGCACCGCCACCAGCCCGGCCAGGTCCCCCTCCCTGGCGGCGGCCAGGAACGCCCGCACCACCTCCCGCCGCCGGGCGTCCTCCGCCCCGCCGCCCGCGCCCGGGTCCGCGCCCCGGACCCGGCGCCGCGCCCGCGACGCCAGCTGCCGCGTCGCCGCCTCGCCGCGCCCCACGATCGGCGCGATCTCCTCGTACGGCACCGCGAACATGTCGTGCAGCACGAACGCCAGCCGCTCCGCCGGGCTCAGGGTCTCCAGCACCACCACCAGCGCGGCCCCCACCGAGTCCGCCAGCAGCGCCGCCTCCTCCGGGCCCGCGCCCGGCCCCGCGGTGGGCGGCGCGGCCCGCTCGTACCCCTCGGGCAGCGGCTCCTCCGGCCGGGACCCGCGCGAGCGCAGCAGGTTCAGACAGACCCGGCCGGTGATGGTGGTCAGCCAGCCGCCGAGGTTCTCCACCCCGGCCGCGCCCGCCCGCGCGGCGCGCAGCCACACCTCCTGGACGGCGTCCTCGGCCTCCGCCGCCGAGCCGAGCATCCGCCGGGCCATGGCCCGCAGCCTCGGCCGGTGCTCCTCGAACCGTGCCGCCAACTCCTCGCGTCCGTCCCGCACACCGTCCTCCTCGCGCCGCGACCGTCACCCGTGATGACCCGCCGCGCGGCCCGGTTGTGACGCGTGCCCAAGCCGTTACCCGCGAGTACTGCCCATGTTATTGACGGTTCACTGCCACAACCCTAGGTTGACCGGGCGGTTGACCGGAGGACGTGGGCACAGGGGGTTTCCCGGCCACCGCCTCCGGGCTGTCGTACATCGTCGTGCGCGCCTGCTTTCGGGAGACAACCATGCGGAAAAGCACCTGGATTCTGTCGGGAACGGCCGCCGTACTGGTGGCCGCGTCGGCCGTCACCCGATTCGCGGTCTATCCGGAGGTGCACCAGCTCCCCTCCGACACCGACAGCGTCTTCGCGTACACCGGCACCGCCTCCCTGCTGAACGCCGCCGCCCTCGAACAGGGCGACGTGGCCAACGCCTTCCTCAGCGACATACCGGTCACCGTCGAGCGCCACGTCCAGGTCGTCGACACCGACGGCGGCACCGCCGTGGTCAGCGACGACGTGACGGTCTCCGGGCCCGACGGCTCCGAGCTGTCCAGCACCTCGCACCGCTGGGCCGTGGACCGCACCGACCTGGTGAACAGCCCGGCGCCCGAGGGCAGCGAGGCCGAGGAACACCAGGGGCTGGTGATCTCCTGGCCGCTGGAGCCGGAGGAGAAGGACTACACCTTCTGGGACCCGACCACCGCCACCGAGGCCCCGGCCGTCTACGACCGCACCGAGGACCTGGAGGGCCGCACCGCCTACGTGTTCGTCGTCGAGGCGGCCGGCCCGCTCGGCGAGCCCGCGATCGCCGAACGGCTCCCGCAGGCCCTGCCGAAGGACCTGCTCGCGGGCATCGCGCAGACCCTCCCCGCCGACCAGCTGCCGCCGCCCCAGGCCCTGGAGGCGCTGCCCGACCCCGTACCGCTGACGTACGCGGCCACCGTGCAGCGGACCGCCTGGATCGACTCCGAGACCGGCATGGTGCTCGACGGCTCGCTGGAGCAGACCATCGTGGCCCAGACGGCGGGCCCGGACGGGCAGCCGGTCACACTGGCGCCCGTCAACGCCATGTCGCTCCAGGGCACCGAGGACGGCGTGGCCGAACGCGCCGACGACGCCGCCGAGTCGGCCCGGATGCTGTGGTTCGTCCGGGTCCTGGCCCCGCTCGGGCTGCTGGGCGCGGCGATCGTGCTGCTCGCCCTCGCCGCGGCCCTGGAGGTCAGGTCCCGCCGCGGCACCGGCACCCACGAGCCC
>NZ_JBHWJL010000231.1:0-8575 GCF_042731495.1 Streptomyces sp. NPDC059853 | reverse complement strand
CCACGATGAACACGATGTTGGTGCCCGGGGCGTGGTGCCCGGTGTCCACCACCACCTGCGCCTTCTCACCCAGCTTCAGACAGTGCGCGTACGCGGTGCCCCAGTCCGGCACGTCGGTGGTGTAGAAGGCGGGCTCGAACAGCTTGTACTCCAGCAGCATCCGCTGGTCCTCGCCCAGCCGCTCGTACACCGCGGCCAGCGCCTCGGCCAGCCGGTCCTGGCGGGCCCTGATGTCGTCCTGGCCGGGGTAGTTGGTGCCGTCGGAGAACCACAGCTTCAGATCGCGGGAGCCGGTGGCGTCCATGATGTCGACACAGGTCAGCAGGTGGTCGAGCGCCTTGCGGCGGACGGCGGGGTCCGGGTGGGTGACGCTGCCGAGCTTGTAGTCGTCGTCCTGGAAGACATTGGCGTTGATGGCGCCGAGCCGCAGTCCGAGGTCACCGGCGTACGCGGCGAGATCCGCGTAGTCGTCCACGGTGTCCCAGGGGATGTGCAGCGCCACGGTCGGCGCCACGCCGGTGTACCGGTGCACCTGGGCCGCGTCCTGAAGCTTCTCCTGCGGGGTGCGCGGCACGCCCTGCTGAGCGAACACCTTGAAGCGGGTGCCGGAGTTTCCGTACGCCCACGACGGGGTCTCGATGGACTGCGTGGTCAGGGCCGCCTTGACGGCGGATGGAGCGGTCATGCGATCAGGGCTCCCAGGCAGGTGAATCGTTTCATAGAGACGCTATGAGGCCACTCGATCGCTGTCAAGGGAGCAGTGGGCCGCGATCTTGACGCGGCCGGACGGGGTGACTAGCTTGCCAAGGTCGATATGAATCCTTTCAGGAAGAGGTGGGGCATGGCACGGGTGTGCTTTCTGCTGAAGGTGCGCGCCGACCGCGTCGAGGAGTACCGCGCCGCGCACGCCGATGTCTGGCCGGAGATGCGCCAGGCCCTGTCCGAGTCCGGCTGGCGCAACTACTCGCTGTTCCTGCGCGAGGACGGTGTGCTGGTGGGCTACCTGGAGACGGACGACTTCACCGCCGCCCAGCGCGCCATGGAGGCCACCGAGGTCAACGCGCGGTGGCAGGCGGCGATGGGGGAATTCTTCGAATCGCTCGACGGTGCCCGTCCGGACGAGGCGATGCGGCCGCTCACCGAGGTCTTCCACCTTCCCTGAGCACATACCATGGCCCGGCGGCAGGGCGCGGCGGAGCGACGAACGGGGCAGGTCGGATGGCACAGACGGTGGGGATCAAGGAGGTCGCCCGGCACGCGGGCGTGTCGGTGGGCACCGTCTCCAATGTGATCAACCGCCCGCACATGGTCGCCGAGGAGACCCGCGAACGGGTGCTGGGCGCGATCAGCGAGCTGGGCTACGTCCGCAGTGAGTCCGCCCGCCAGCTGCGGGCCGGCCGCAGCCGCATTATCTCGCTGCTGGTGCTCGACATGGGGAACCCCTTCTTCGTGGACGTCGCCTCCGGTGCCGAACGCGTGGCGCGCGGCGCCTCGCTCGGCGTCATGCTGTGCAACAGCGCCCAGAGCGTCTCCGAGGAGGCCGACTACCTCTCCCTCTTCGCCGAACAGCGGGTCCGCGGCGTCCTGGTCACCCCGGCCGACCTGACCGGCCGCAACCTCGCCGAGTTCCGCCGGCACCGCATCCCGTTCGTCCTGGTGGACCGGGTGCTGCCGAGCGCCGAGGGCTGCTCGGTCTCGGTGGACGACGTGCTCGGCGGCAAGCTCGCCGCGCGGCATCTGCTGGACCAGGGTCACCCTTCGATCGCGTTTGTGAGCGGCCCGATGTCGCTCCAGCAGTGCCGCGACCGCCGCGACGGTGCCCTGGCCGCCCTCACCGAGGCCGGTCACGATCCCTCCGCCCTCCGGGTGATCGAGGCCGACCGGCTGGACGTCGCCTCGGGCCGGGACGCCGGCGCCCGGCTGCTGGGCATGAACCCCCGCCCCACGGCCGTCTTCTGCGCGAACGACCTGCTGGCCCTCGGCGTCCTCCAGGCCCTTTTCGCGGCGGACGTCCGGGTCCCGGAAGACGTCGCGCTGGTCGGCTACGACGACATCGAGTTCGCCGCCGCCGCGGCGGTCCCGCTGACCTCGGTCCGCCAGCCGGCCGTCCGGATGGGCCGGCAGGCCGCCGAACTCCTGCTGGAGGAGACCGGTGACGACGCCGACCGGCACCGGCACCAGCGCATCGTGCTGGAGCCCGAACTCATCGTCCGCGACTCCACCCTGTCACCGCGTCACTGACACCGGACCCCGCGCGCCAGGCGTACGCCCCCGCGCGACGCGCGCCTCACGCGCCCGTCCCGCCGGGGGCGCCCAGGCTTTAGCGTGGGGGATCATGAGCGACTCTTTCCACACCAGTGTGCTCCAGCTGACCACCGGCTCCACCGAAACGGTGCTGGACCTGACCCACCGCTGCCAGAAGTTCCTGGCCGACACCGCCCCCGGCGCGGACGGGCTCCTCAACATCTTCGTCCCGCACGCCACCGCCGGAGTCGCCATCCTGGAGACGGGCGCGGGCAGCGACGAGGACCTGCTGGCCGCACTGCGCGACCTCCTCCCGGCGGACGACCGCTGGCGCCACCGCCACGGCTCCCGCGGCCACGGCCGCGACCACGTCCTCCCCGCCATCGTCCCGCCGCACGCCACCCTCCCGGTCCTCTCGGGCCGCCTCCAACTGGGCACGTGGCAGTCGATCTGCCTGGTGGACACCAACAAGGACAATCCCCACCGCCAGGTCCGCCTGACCTTCCTCACCTCACCTTGATCACTCCGGGTGTTACCGCTGATTCTCCGTACCCTGCGGGTGGAAACGGAGAGATAGCGTTGCGTGATAGTTCGGTTCGGAAAATCAGTGAGCGCCCCTACGACGGGTGTGGAGACGGCTTGACGCATGCCGGCCAGCATGCGCGCACCCACCGGCCCGTACCCGATCCTCAGCCGGGTACGGCCCCCGTGGTCGGTGTCCCGGATGTAGGAGAACCCCTCTGAACTGCGCTCCCCATCACTGGTCCAGCGGTGCGGGAGCGTGCCGAAGAACGTATCGAGCCCCAGGGCAAGAAAAGGCTCGGGAAGGATGTTCTGGAGTTCTGCGACCGTCGAGCTCTTGCCCGCACCGGATGTGGCCCCTGAGCACGATCGCCTGGCGAGGTTTCCGCATGGTCGGTGCTTCTCTCTGTCACGTCAGCGTCGCGATGGTGGGACAGGGCAGGATAGCGGCGAGCGGCGACCAGGTGGTGCGCGGCGCAGCCGGCAGCGAGGGCGGCGGTCCGCAGGACCGGGAGGGTGAGCATTCCGTCGGCCGCTCGTCTGTGAAACGACGACGGTCACGCGCGTCGTCGGCGACGTGTAGTAACCGGCCCGGTCCGGGGCCGGAGCCGGGGCGGCTCTCAGCGATGGCCATGAGCACGCCGCCAAGGGCGTTGCCGCGATCTGTCGGCTCGGGTCAGTGTCGCGCTGCGGCCCCGGGCCGTTCACTCTCGTTCTGGCTCCTGCTCCACGCCGCCCTGCGCGTGAACGATGCCGAACCGCACCGCCGGGCGGGTCCTCGAACTGGGGCAGGCAGCGGAACTGCCCTCCACGGTCAGCGCGCCCACCGATCAACCTCAGCGCAGCCACAGACACTCCGGCGCGGGAGGACCGGACGCGAGTTCGGCCCTCATCACGGCGTCCTCCCCGGCTCCCGTCCGCAGTACAGCCAACACTGGACGGGGAAACTCTGCGGGCTCCTGCGGCTTTACGGCAGGTAGTCCTCCAGGCGGGCCACGGTGAAGCCTTCCGCCTCTGCCTTCTGCTGGACGGCACGCAGGTCTTCGGGCAAGGTCTCGGTGAAGTGGGTCACGATGATGTCGCCCGGGCGGAAGCTGTCGCCGTGTGCCAGGGTGACGGCCCCGTCCTCGGCCGTGCCGCTCCAATGGGGAATAGCCGTGATGCCGCAGGTTGCCGCGGCCTCCGCCGTGGTCGCGTCGGAGGCGCCGTAGGGGGCGCGGAGCAGGGATCCGACGGCGCCGTCGTCACCGAAGGTTTCCTCCAGGACCTCGACCATGCCGCAGATCTCATGCCGCTGCTCCTCGAAGCCGTACTGGGGCAGCTCCACGTGACTCAGGGTGTGGGTGTGGACGTGATGGCCGAGCTCGATGTACTCCTCGAAGTGAGGTGCGTGATCCTTCACCGGTTGCTCGTTGAGGAACAGGGAGACGGGCATCCGGTGCTCACGGACGATCTCCAGGGCCGCCGGGCCGGGTTGGTGGCCGTCGTCGATGGTCACGAAGATGACCGGCTCCTCCGTGTCGATCTGGTGGAGGACCGGCGGCGTCTCATGCGGTGTCTCCTCCGTGTCGAGGGCGATGGGGGTCCGTAGGTTCTCCGGGACCGTGCGCAAGGGCTGCCCGAGGGCGGTGTATGCCAGCACGGTCGTCAGCGCTGTGACGGCGAGAGCTCCTGGCAGCGCTCTTCTCCACCGGCGCGGGAGCGGCTGCCCCAAGGGGTCTGCGCGGTCGGATGAGGTGGTCTGTGCATCCATGCCGCCCAAACTCCCTGGGACAACCGGCAGCCTCATCGCGAGCATGTCGCAGTTGTGTCGCACGGGCCCGCAGCCCGGCTGCGACACAACTGCGACCTCGAGGTGATCAAGCGCCGAACCGGGGTGGCGAGGCTCCCCCCATGACTCACCAGGCCATGGCGCAACTGCCCTCAAGACCGACAGAGAAGAACCACTCCTACATCCCATCCCTGGACGGCCTGCGCGGGCTGGCGATCGCCGGAGTCCTGCTCTTCCACACCGGGCGTCTGAGCGGTGGGTTCCTTGGTGTCGACCTGTTCTTCGTGCTCTCCGGATTCCTGATCACCGGACTGCTGCTCCGAGAGATCACCACGAACGGCTCCCTCTCCCTCGCCCGGTTCTGGGCGCGGCGGCTGCGCAGGCTCTTCCCCGCCCTGGCTGCCATGCTGGCTGTGACGACCCTGGCGACCTGGTGGCTGCAGCACTCGACAGCGGTAAGGACGGCAAGCGCGGAGCTGGTGCGCACCACCCTGTCGGACGGGCTGTGGGTCCAACTGCACCTGGTCAACTGGCATCTGCTGGCCCAGGACGCCAGCTATTGGGAGACATTCGGTCAGTCCCGGCTCTTCGCCCACCTGTGGAGCATCGCCGTCGAGGAGCAGTTCTACATCCTCTGGCCGCTGCTTCTGATGGTGCTGGCAGCCTCGCTCAGCACGGTGCTGGGGCCCCGGTACAGAGGGAACGCGATGTCGCTGGGCGGGGCGGTGATCATCCTGTGCGCGGCACTGGCAGCGACCTCCCAACTGCTGATGGTCCTTCTGCTCGACTCCACGGACCCGACCCGCGTCTACACCGGGACCGACACCAGGGCCTTCTCTCTTCTGCTCGGCGCCTCGGCCGCCACAGAGCCTGCCCGTCGGCTGTTCGCCGCGCTGCTCCGTCGGCTGGGCCGAGCCGCAGGAGCGGTGATGCTGCTGCTGGGCGCCGGGCTGCTGAGCTCCTGGCTGCTGGTCACCGGTACTGACTCTCCCGGTCTGTTCACCGGCGGCCTGTTCGCCCATGCTGCGGCCTCTGCGCTGCTGATCGGGCTGTGCGCGGAGCACCACCGAAGTGGTGGGCGCCACGGGGTGCTCCGTGCTGTGCTGGAGTTTCCCGGGCTGACGTGGCTGGGACGGATCTCCTACAGTCTGTACCTGTGGCACTGGCCGGTGATCGTGCTGATGGAGCCGGGGGGCATCGCGCTTTTCGGTGAGTGGACCCATACCCTGCTGGTCATCGTGGTCTCGCTGACGCTGGCTGCGGGGTCCACGCACCTGATCGAGAATCCGGTGCGTTTTCGGGCCGGCTGGGCACGCGGCTGGCGCGGAGCCGCAGTGTTGGTCCTCGTCAGCGCCGGGCTGCTGTGCCTGTGGCTGCTGCTGCCCGCACCGGAGGGGCAGCAGATCGACGTGGATCTCCTCTGAGGCTGTCCCGGTCAGAGGACAGGGCACACGGCGGGCTCCTCGGAGATGTCGGTGAAGCGCAGTTGTACCGGGATCTCCGGGGAGCCGCCGGCCTGTACATGGGTGGCGGCCGTCGTGCAGACGATCTGATCGACGCCGGCGTCCTCCACCTGATGACGGGCGAGCGGCAGACGCAGTTCGATCACCTCGGACCGCTCCGAGGTCACCACCCTGGTCACCGTCGTCTCGTCGATACCAGTGCTCAGCCCGGAGTTGCCCGGGCCGGTCAGCAGCAGCCCGACGGCGTCGGAGATGGAGCCCAGTTGTCCGGTCTCCCTCTGCTGGGGGATCAGATTCTCGTCGTCATCCAGGAAGTACAGCGTCACCCCCGGGGCCAGTCCTGTGGGCGCTTCGGGGCCCTCTTCGACGCCGGAGGGCTGAAGGCCGCAGCCGCCGAGCATCATCACACCGACCAGGGCGGAGGAGAGCGCGGCCGGGCGCGCGGTTCTAGTCGTCATCGACCGTGCCTGTCGTGCGGCGCGGGTCGTGGGGCTGCCCGGGGAGCCAGAGGGTGAAGCGGGCTCCGCCCTCCGGGGCGTTCTCCACGGTGATGTCACCGCCGTGGAGCTTGGCGTTTTCCAGGGCAATCGCCAGTCCCAGCCCGCTGCCTGTCGAACGGGCGCGCGAGGCATCGGCTTTGTAGAACCGGCTGAAGATCTTCCCTAGGTGCTCCTCCGGAACCCCGGGGCCGGAGTCGGTGATCTCCACAGCCGTGCCGGCGGCTTGGGGGAGAAGCTTCACCCGTACCGGGGCCGCACCGTGCTTGAGCCCATTGCCGATCAGATTGGCCACCACGATGTCGAGCCGCCGTCGGTCGACCTCCACGGTGACCGGCTCCCGGGTGCTCCGGGGAAGGATCTCCACCTGCTCGCTCCAGTTGCGAGCACGGACACAGCTGCTGATCAGAGAAGCGAGATCGGTCGGCTCCCGGCGCATCGGGGCGGTATGGGAGTCGAAGCGTGCGATCTCCATGATGTCCTCCACCATCTGGACGAGCCGACGGGTCTCGGTGATCGCAAGATGGGCCGACTCGCGGGCGTCTGCCTCGTCGGCGGACTCCTGCCCGGAGGTCTCGCGGCGCCGCAGGGTGTCGCCCAGGATCTCCACCGCGGCGGTGAGTGTGGTCAGCGGAGTGCGCAATTCGTGGGAGACATCGGCCGCGAACCGTTTGGCGTCCTCTTGCATCCTGGCCATGGAGACCATCGAATCCTGCAGGGACTCCGCCATCTCATTGACGATGCGGGTCAGACCGGCGAGCTCGTCGACGCCCTGGGGCTCGGTGCGGGCCTCCAAGTCGCCGTCGGCCAGCCGCCGGGCCGTGGCGCTCAACTTCTGTACAGGCGCGAGCACCGTGCGGGCCGCCAGGAGGGCCATCACCACAGCCACCGGAAGCACCAGAACAGAGGTGGTGATCGCCGAGCGGACCAGGACGGCCAGTTCATCCTCCACACCGGAGAGGTTCTGGGCCACGTAGACCTCCACCCCGGAGCTGGTCCTGGCGCCGTCGGGTGTGGTGATCACCACCGGGGTGCCCACGATCAGCCAGGCGGTGTCATCAACGATGACCCGTTCGGTGAATGTCTGGCCGCCTGGACCGGCCCGGCTGACGGCTTGCCTCATCTCAGCAGAGGGGACAACGGGTACCGGTGACTCTGCGAAGAGACCGGATGATGAGCTGGCGTCCCCGTAGACGGCCAGGGCGTTCTGTCCGGCAGTGGCGCGCAACTGCTCCAATACCTCCGGGCTGGGGGGATACCCGATGTTCGGTGCGGAGGAGGTGAGCTGATCGACCAGATTCTGTGCGTACTGCTGCTGGCTGGTCTCGGTCAGCGCGCGTGCGGCCTGTCGCGTGCCCGCCCACGCCACCGCGCTGGCTCCCAGGATGGCGACGAGCACGAAGATGACCACGAGCCGTGCCCGCAAGCCGCGCAGGCGGCGAACGCCGAAGTCACTTCCGCGTCTCCGACGAGCAGCGGCCCCGTGCCTCATACGGGTCCGAAGCGGTAACCGAACCCGCGGACCGTCTGGATGTACTCGGGCCGGTTGTGATTCTCTCCGAGCTTCGCGCGCAGGCGCATGACGGCGTTGTCCACCAGCCGGGAGTCACCGAGGTATCCGTGCTCCCAGACGTCCTCCAACAGTTGTTCGCGCGTGAAGACACGGGCCGGCGCGCGCGAGAGGGTGAGCAGGAGTCGCAGCTCGGTCGGGGTCAGGGAGACCGGCTCGCCCTTGAGGGTGACGGTGAGGGCTTCCGTGTCGATGCGCAGACCCTTGTGGCTGCGGACTCCCTCCGGGTCGCTCACCGACCGGCGGAGAACCGCGCGGATACGGGCGTCCAGCACCGCAGGCTGCACCGGCTTCACCACGTAGTCGTCGGCGCCGGCCTCCAGACCCCCCACTACATCGAGGTCTTCGCCCCGGGCGGTCAGCATGATGATGGCTACCTGTGACCTCTCGCGCAGACGACGGCAGACCTCGAGTCCGTCGATGCCCGGAAGCATCAGATCCAGCACTACCAGTTCGGGCGCTTCCTGCTCGAAGAGAGTCAGCCCTTCCTCCCCGTTCTGAGCGGGGA
>NZ_JBHWJL010000230.1:0-8579 GCF_042731495.1 Streptomyces sp. NPDC059853 | reverse complement strand
GTATCGTCCGGTGGCCGTCAGCCGCCGGACCCGCCGAACGGCCAGCCTCCGCCGGCGTTGTCGTTGCCCGCGTCCCCGCCGGGGCCGCCGTCACCGCCGCCCGGGTCGCCCGCGCCCGGGTCCCAGGTGTAGACGATGACCTCGGTGTCCTTGTCCACCTTGGTGCCCGCGCCCGGGTTGGTCGCGAAGACCTGCGCCGACTCCGTGTCGGGCCCCTCGACCTTCACCCGCAGCCCCAGACCCTCCAGCGTGCCGCGCGCCGAGGACAGCGGCTGATTGTTCAGATCGGGGATGTCCACCTGCTCCGGCGGCTGGTTCGGCGACGGGATCGCCACCGTCAGCGTCACGGTCCCGTTCGGCGTGTGCTGGTTCCCGGCGCCCGGGGACTGGCTGATCACCGTGTTCTCGGGGCGCGAGTCGTCCGTCTGGTTGACCCGGGTGACCGTGAAGTCCTCGCCCTCCAGGATCCCCTTCGCCTCGTCGAACGTCTTGCCCACCACATCGGGCACCGCCACCGTGTCCGGCGCCACCGCCACCGTCAGGGTGATGGTCTCGTCCGGCTGCGCCTCGGAACCCGCGGCCGGGTCCTGGGAGAGCACCGTGTTCGGCTCGGCGTTCGCGTTGACCTCGGTCGCCTGCTGGATGTCGGTGAAGCCCGCCTCCTCCAGCTCCGCCTTCGCGTCGTCGAAGGAACTGTCGGTCACATCCGGGACCTCGATCGGCGCCGGGCCCTCGGACATGATCGCGGTCACCGTGTCACCGCGCTCGATCTCCTCGCCGGCTGCCGGATCGGTCTCGCAGATCGTGCCCTCGGCCTCCTCGCAGGGCTTGCTGTCGCCTTCCTTGAGGTCGATGCCGTTCGCCTGCCGCTGGGCCTCCTCCAGGGTGAGCCCGGCCAGATCCGGCACCGTCAGCGAACTCGGCGGCGGATCGGAGGCGAACAGCGCCTTGCCGATGAAGATCGCGCCGATCAGCACCAGCACTCCGGCCAGCACCAGCAGGATCGTCGACAGATTGCTCTTGCGCTGCCGCCGGTCCGCCCGGCTGTAGCCGTCGTCGTAGCCGCCGCCGTCGGCCGGCGGCATCATCGCGGTCTGCGGGTCGGTCGCCCGCAGCGCCGTCGTCGGCCGGTCGTCGTACCCGTACGCCGCCGCGCCCACCGGCAGCGCGGCCGAGATCGGCCGGCCGTCCAGGGCCGCCTCGATGTCGGCACGCATCTCGTCGGCGCTCTGGTACCGGTAGTCCGGGTCCTTGACCAGCGCCTTCAGCACGATGGCGTCGGTGTCCGGGGTGATCTCCGGGTCGAAGACGCTCGGCGGCTGCGGCTCCTCGCGCACATGCTGATAGGCGACGGCCACCGGGGAGTCCCCGATGAACGGCGGCCGGACCGCGAGCAGCTCGTACAGCAGACAGCCCGTCGAGTACAGATCGGAGCGGTTGTCGACCGTCTCGCCCTTGGCCTGCTCCGGGGAGAGGTACTGGGCGGTGCCGATCACCGCGGCCGTCTGCGTCATCGTCATGCCGGAATCGCCCATGGCCCGGGCGATGCCGAAGTCCATCACCTTGACCTGGCCGGACGTGGTGAGCATCACGTTCGCCGGCTTGATGTCGCGGTGCACGATCCCGTTGCGGTGCGAGTACTCCAGCGCCTGGAGCACCCCGATCGTCATCTCCAGCGCGCGCTCGGGCAGCAGCTTGCGTCCGGAGTGCAGCAGCTCACGCAGCGTGGAGCCGTCCACGTACTCCATCACGATGTACGGGATGGAGATGCCGTCGACGTAGTCCTCGCCGGTGTCGTACACGGCGACGATCGCGGGGTGGTTCAGGGACGCGGCCGACTGCGCCTCGCGGCGGAAGCGGGCCTGGAACGTGGGGTCACGGGCGAGGTCGGTGCGCAGGGTCTTGACGGCGACGGTACGGCCGAGACGGGTGTCATGGGCCAGATGCACCTCGGCCATGCCACCGCGACCGAGCACATGGCCCAGCTCGTACCGCCCGCCGAGGCGACGCGGCTCATCCATGATTCCTGCCCTCTCCGTTCGATCCCGGCCGCACCTGTGGTCGGCCCGGCTGGGGTCCCCCGCCCTCGGGCACGAGGGGTCCAAGCTCTGGCTTACGGTACCCGCCGCGAGCCGGGCGCCCGGCTCCCGGCCGTCCGCTGATACGCAACCGGTATCGCGTCCGGCCGGGAAGGGCCCGGTACGGGCCGGTCATGTGTATGACGTGTGACGGGTGGGCGCGGTTGTCACGGTGCGGTCAATTCTGGCCCGCCAGGACGGCCTCCATGACGTCCTTCGCGATCGGGGCGGCGAGCGCGTTGCCGCCCACCTCGCTGCGGTCGTCGGAGCCGTTCTCGATGACGACGGCCACCGCGACCGGGGAGCCGTTGTCGGTCATGGCGTAGGAGATGAACCAGGCGTAGGGGATGTCCGCGTTGTTCTCGCCGTGCTGCGCCGTACCGGTCTTGCCGCCGACCTTCACGCCGTCGATCTTGGCGTTGAAGGCGGTGCCGTCCTCGACCACGGACTCCATGGCCGACTGGAGCGCCTGGGCGTTCTCGGCGGACAGCGGCCGGCTCATCTCCTCCGGCTCCGTCTGCTCGATCACATTGGCGTTGGGGGCGTCCAGCCGGTCCACCATGTACGGCTGCATGAGCTTGCCGTCGTTGGCGATCGCGGCGGCGACCATGGCCATCTGGAGCGGGGTGGCCCGGTTGGACGCCTGGCCGATGCCGGCCATGGCGTTCTGCGGGCGGTTGTCCTCGGGGTACTGGCTGGCGACCGCGCGGACCGGGGTGAAGACCTCCTCGTTGAAGCCGAAGGACTCGGCCGTCTCCATCATCTTCTCGTTGCCCAGCTCGTTGCTGATGCCGGCGAAGACGGTGTTGCAGGAGTCCTCCAGGGCCACGCGCAGCGTGGCGTCCTGGCAGCGGCCCTTGATGAGGTTGTCGAGGGGGACGTCCTGGGTGTCGGGGAGGATGAACGGCTCGGGGTAGTCGGTCTTGGTGTCCACCCCGTCGAGCAGCCCGTGCTCCAGCGCCGCCGCCGAGGTGACCACCTTGAAGGTGGACCCGGGCGGGTACGTCTCGCGCAGCGCGCGGTTGAGCATCGGGTCGTCGGGGTTGTTCTCCTTCTGGAGCGCCGTCCACGCCTCGCTGTCCTCGACCGTGTTGCCGGTGAAGGTGGACGGGTCGTAGGAGGGCGTGGAGACCAGCGCCAGGATCGCCCCGGTGCGCGGGTCGATGGCGGCGACGGCGCCCTTCTTGTCGCCCAGGCCCTCGAACGCGGCGCGCTGGGCGTCCTCGTTCAGGGTGGTGATGATGTTGCCGCCGGTGCGGTCCTTGCCGGTGAGCATGTCGATCGTCCGGTTGAAGAACAGCCGGTCGTCGTCCCCGGTGAGGATCGAGTCGTAGATGCCTTCCAGCAGGGTGGTGTTGAACAGCGAGGCGAAGCCGGTGACCGGCGCCCACATCTCGCCGTCGGTGTAGGTGCGCTTGTACCGGAAGTCGTTGTCGTCGGTCTCGACCGAGCCGGTGATCGGCTGGCCCTCGACGATGATGTCGCCGCGCGGGTGGGCGTAGCGCTCGATGAGGACCCGCCGGTTGTTGGCGTCCGTCTGCAGCTCGTCGGCCTGGACGAACTGCACCCAGTTGACCCGGACCAGCAGAGCGAGGATGAGCAGGCCGCAGAAGACCGCGACGCGTCGCATGGGTTTGTTCATACTCGTACTACCTGTGTCTGTTCGACGTCCGTGTTGGGCGCGGGGGCGGGTGCGGGTCGTCGTGCAGTGTCGCTGATCCGAAGTAGGAGCGCGATCAAAGCCCAGTTCGCGATGACGGAGGAGCCGCCCTGGGCGAGGAACGGCATGGTCATGCCGGTGAGCGGGATGAGCCCGGTCACACCGCCCGCCACCACGAAGACCTGGATCGCGAAGACCCCGGACAGGCCGACCGCGAGCAGCTTCCCGAACGGGTCGCGGGCGGCGAGGGCGGTGCGCATGCCGCGCTGGATGAGCAGCCCGTAGAGCAGGATGACCGCCATCAGGCCGACCAGGCCCAGCTCCTCGCCGACGGTGGCCAGGATGTAGTCGGACTTGGTGGCGATGCCGCCGATGAGACGCGAGTAGCCCTGGCCGAGCCCGGAGCCGAACAGGCCGCCGGAGCCGAAGGCGTACATGGACTGGGCGGTCTCGGTGACGCCGCCGTTGGAGCCGAGGGCCAGCGGGTTGAGCCAGTTGTCGACGCGCTGGCCGACGTGGCTGTTCATGGAGGCCACCGCGACCGCGCCGGTCACCGACAGCAGCAGACCGAAGATGATCCAGCTGGTGCGCTCGGTGGCGACGTACAGCATCACCACGAAGATCCCGAAGAACAGCAGGGACATGCCCAGGTCGGTCTCGAAGATCAGGATCATCAGCGAGACGGCCCAGATCGCCAGGATCGGGCCCAGGTCACGGCCGCGCGGCAGATAGACGCCGAGGACGCGGCGCGAGGCCAGCGCGAGCGCGTCCCGCTTGACCATCAGATAGCCGGCGAAGAACACCGCGATCACGATCTTGGCGAACTCGCCGGGCTGGAGCGAGCCGACCCCGGGGATGGTGACCCAGATCCGGGCGCCGTTGACCTCGCCGAAGAACAGCGGGGAGATCAGCAGGAGCAGCGCGACCACCATGGAGATGTAGGTGTAGCGCTGGAGGATGCGGTGGTCCTTGAGGAAGATCAGCACCCCGAGGAAGAGGGCCACGCCCAGCGCCGACCACATGAGCTGGTTGGGCGCCATCGGCCCGCCGAGTTTGGCGGTGGTGATCTGCGGCTCCAGGTCGAGCCGCCAGATCAGCACCAGACCCATGCCGTTGAGCAGGGTGGCGATCGGCAGCATGAGCGGATCGGCGTACGGGGCCCAGCGGCGTACCACCAGATGCGCGACGCCGGCCATCAGGCCCAGGCCCGCGCCGTACTGGAGGGTGCCGGCCGGGACGGAGCCGTCCTTGGCGAGGCCCACGTTGGCGTAGGCCAGCACGGGGATGAGCACGGCGAACACGAGCATCGCCAGCTCGGTGTTCCGGCGGCTGGGCAGCCCGCCGGTGGAGACGGTGGTGTTGCTGGTGCTCATCGCTTCAGGTCTCTGGGTCGCGCCAGGCCGCACCGCGCGGGCGGATACGGGCCTCGCTTACGCGGAACGCCGGCTACGACGCGCACTGCCGCGCGAGCTGCTGCTGGCGTTCGGTGAGGGTCGGGATCTCGGGTCCGGCCGCTTCGCCGCCCTCGCCGGGGTCGGCCGCGTCCGCGTCCTGGGGGGTGTCGGGGTCGGTGGTCTCGTTCTTGGCGTCCTGCTTGTCCTGTTCGCCCGCCCGCTCGGCCTCCTCGATGGCCGCACGCTGGTCGGCGAGCGCCTGGCAGGCGTCGGCCTGCTCACCGAGTTCGGTGATGCGGGTACGGGCCTCGGCGAGGTCGGCGGCGGTGATGGTGCCCTCGACCTGGTTGCGCTGGTAGTCGGGCAGCAGGTCCAGGGAGATCTCCGGGTGGTCCTCCTTGACGCTGGACAGGCTGAGCGGGCCCAGGTCCTGGCTGAGCCCCTGGAAGAGCGCGACGTGGTCGCCGTTGGCGCCGACGTAGAACTGGTTCTGCGTCCAGCGGTAGCCGCCGTACAGGCCGCCGCCGAGGACGGCGAGCGCGAGGACGGAGAGGCTGATGGTGCGCCACGGGCGGCGGCGGGGCCGCTGCGGTACGTACTCGTCGTCGGTGAACGCGCCGAAGGTGCCGGGCGCCACCCCGCCGGGGCCGGCGCCGGACGCCCCGTCGCCGGGGGCACCGGGCTGCGGCCGGCCCAGCTCGGCGGCGCGGGAGGCGGGCGTGGCCGGGGTGTCGCCGCCGGTCTGCGCCTGGACCTCGGCGACCGCGCCGACGATCTGCGGGGCGTCGTAGAGCTGCTGGGCGAGGGTGTCGCCCACCTGGGTGTCGACGTCGAGGACGTCGGCGACGATGCAGGTGATGTTGTCGGGGCCGCCGCCGCGCAGCGCGAGTTCGATGAGGTCACGGACGGTGTCCTGCGGGGGCAGGAAGGTGCCGAGGGTGTCCTGGAGGGTCTCGTGGCTGACGACGCCGGAGAGCCCGTCCGAGCAGACCAGGTAGCGGTCGCCGGCGCGCACCTCGCGGATCGACAGGTCGGCCTCGATGTGGTCGGCGCTGCCCAGGGCCCGCATCAGCAGGGAGCGCTGCGGGTGGGTGGTCGCCTCCTCCTCGGTGATGCGGCCCTCGTCGACCAGGCGCTGGACCCAGGTGTGGTCCTGGGTGATCTGGGTCAGCTCGCCGCCGCGCAGCAGATAGGCGCGGGAGTCGCCGACGTGGACGACACCGAGCCGCTGGCCGGTCCACAGCAGGGCGGTGAGCGTGGTGCCCATGCCGTCCAGCCGGGAGTCCTCCTCGACCATGGCGCGCAGCCGGTCGTTGGCGCCCTGGACCGAGGAGTCGAGGGAGGTGAGGATGTCGGAGCCGGGGATGTCGTCGTCCAGCTGGACGAGGGTGGAGATCACTTCCGAGGAGGCGACCTCGCCCGCGGCCTGGCCGCCCATGCCGTCCGCGATGGCCAGCAGCCGGGGCCCGGCGTAGCCGGAGTCCTCGTTGTGGTCGCGGATCATGCCGACGTGTGATCCGGCGGCGAATCTCAGGGACAGTGTCATGCTCACCTCACCCGCCTGTTCCGGGGCTCCGAACACGCTGTCCGCTCTCCGGTGGTCCCGGTCCTCATGGTGGCCGTCCCTACTTCCGCAGCTCGATGACCGTCTTGCCGATCCGGATCGGCGCTCCGGGCGGGATCGGTACCGGGCTGGTCAGCCGGCCGCGCTCAAGGTAGGTGCCGTTGGTCGATCCGAGGTCCTCGACGATCCACTGGCCGTCGCGGTCGGGGTAGATCCTGGCGTGCCGCCCCGAGGCGTAGTCGTCGTCCAGCACGATCGTCGAGTCGTGTGCCCGGCCGAGCGTAATGGTCTGGCCCTGGAGGGCGACAGTGGTTCCGGTGAGGGAACCCTCGGTGATCACCAGCTTCGTGGGGGCGCCGCGGCGCTGGCGCCCGCCCCGGCCGGACTTGCCCTGCTGCGGCTGCTGCTGCCGGCCGCGCGGCTGCATCGGCGGCGCGCTCTGGCGGGCGGCGCCGCGCTGGGTGACGCGGGTACCGAACAGGTCGCTGCGGATCACCTGCACGGCGACGATCACGAACAGCCACAGCACGGCCAGAAAGCCCAGCCTCATGACCGTCAGGGTCAGCTCTGACATTGCCCCCGCTTCACCCTTCGGCTTGCCGGTAAATGACGGTGGTACTGCCCACGACGACGCGTGAGCCGTCGCGGAGCGTAGCGCGTTTGGTGTGCTGCCCGTCGACCACGATGCCGTTCGTCGAGCCCAGGTCCCGGATTGTGGCCGGTTCTGTGGCCTGGATCTCGCAGTGCCGCCGGGAGACCCCGGGGTCGTCGATCCGGACGTCGGCCTCGGTGCTGCGGCCCAGCACCAGGGTGGGGCGGGAGATCTGGTGGCGGGTGCCGTTGATCTCCACCCAGCGGCGCAGCGTGCCCCGCGCACCGGCCGCGGCACCGGCGCCGGGCGGCGGCCCGGCGGGAACCGGGGGCGCCCCGGCCGGGCGAGCGGGGTAGGCGGGGGCACCGGGCGGCGGGTTCAGCGGGGCCGCGCCGCCGAAGGTGGGCGAGCTGGGGCCGTGCGCGCTGCTGCTGGCGGCCAGGGTGCGGCTGCGGACCCGGTACAGACCGGTGTCCAGGGAGGGCGACTTCTCCAGATGGACCTTGATCTCGCCCATGAAGGTGTAGCGCTGCTGCTTGGCGTACTCCCGGACCATTCCGGCCAGTTCCTCGCCGAGCTGCCCGGAGTACGGGGCCAGCCGGTCGTAGTCGCCGCCGCTCAGCTCGACGATGAAGTCGTTGGGGACGACGGTACGGTCGCGGTTCCAGATCGTGGCGTTGTTGTCGCACTCGCGCTGGAGCGCGCCGGCGATCTCCACCGGCTGCACCTCGGACTTGAAGACCTTGGCGAAGGTGCCGTTGACGAGACCTTCGAGGCGCTGCTCGAAACGCTTCAAGACTCCCATGACGCACCTCCTTCCGGTGTCCCGACAGCCTGCGGTTCGGCGCGGTAGTGCTTACTGATCGTATCCACGCGCGAGACGATCAGGTGGTTCCCGCCGGGGCTCCGGAAGGGGCCCGCACCCACGCCGCTGCTCCCCCCGGGATCGTAAAGGGGAGCAGAGAACAGTGTCCCGCATGCGCGAAGGTTCTGCGGAGGGATGGGGAGGGATTACGGCCGTGGGCCGGGGTCGCGGGGGTGCGGGTCGGGGGCGCGGATCACCGAGGTGAGAGCGGTGCCCGAACCGTGCTAGCCTTTTCTTCGTCGCCAGGGGCCAACGCCCAGGGAAACAAGGCGGCAACACCCAATGCGCGGGTGGCGGAATAGGCAGACGCGCTGGATTCAGGTTCCAGTGCCCGAAAGGGCGTGGGGGTTCAACTCCCCCCTCGCGCACCAGACGGAGCGGCCGGCATCGTAATAACGATGCCGGCCGCTCCGCGGTGCGGGGCCC
>NZ_JBHWJL010000229.1:0-8668 GCF_042731495.1 Streptomyces sp. NPDC059853 | reverse complement strand
GGTTCCTGGAGCCCATGACCGTCACCCTGCTCACCGGCCACCGCCGCGTCCCCCCGTACGGCATGGCCGGCGGCGCGCCCGGCGCGCCGGGCGCCAACACGGTACGGCGCGCCGACGGCCGCACCGAACCCCTGGCCGGCGCCGACACCACCGAGGTCGGCGCCGGTGACGAACTGATCATCGACACGCCCGGCGGCGGGGGGTACGGACCGCCCCCGGCCTGACCCGGCCCCTCAGGGCACGCCGGGTCCGTACCGCCCGGCGTGCGGCGCGAACAGATCGAGCAGCCGGGTGCGGGCGGCCCGCACCCGGTACGCCAGGATCTCGGCGATCACCCGCAGCAGCGCGTACCCGAACTCCGGATCGTCGTCGCACACCGCCTGCACCTGCGCGCCGTCGAACGCGTACGCGCGCACCGGCGACAGCGCCTCCGCGCCGAAATCCCACTCGTACGGCGGAAACAGCCACGACCAGCCCAGCAGATCGCCCGTCTCCAGTGAGGAGACCGGCGTCGGGCGCGGCCCCGCCAGCCGCAGATCCAGGGTCACCGTGCCCGACCGCAGCACCCAGAACCGGTCGGCGTGACCCTTCTCCTCGAAGATCCGCTCGCCCTGCTCGAAGGACACCTCCTGCGCCAGTGCCATCAGCCGCTCCCGGTGGATGGGCGGCAGCACCCGCAGCAGGCGCTTGGAAGCCGTCATCGCCGCGCCTCCTCCCGTGCCCGTACCGTCCCCGCCCCTCCATGGCACCCCATTCGGGGGAATCCCGCATCCGCGGCCCACCGCGCGCGTCCGGGCCGGACGCCGTTCAATGGGAGACGTGACCGCCAGCCCCGCCCCGCTGCCCCAGGACGCCGCCGTGGTGCTGGTCCTCGGCGAGGACGACGAGGTGCTGACCTGCACCCCGGACGCCGAGGACCTGCTGGGGCAGCCCGCCGCGCGGATCACCGGACGGCGGCTCGACCGGCTGCTGGAGCACCGCGAGCCCGGCGTCGTCCTCCTCACCCGCCCCGGCGACGCCGCACCGCTCCGGCTGCGGCTCACCACCGTCGACCTGCCCGGCGGCGGCCGGGCCCGGCGGCTGGCCACCCTCGCCCCCGAGCACACGGTCCACCGGCACGAGGAGGACCAGGCCGTGGTGCGGGCCCTGTTCGCACAGCGCCGCGTCGGCATCGCCATCCACCGCGCCGATCTGCTCATCACCCGCCTCAACATCAGCCCCGAGGTCCTGCTGCGGACCACCGGGGACACCGGGAACGCCGCTCCCGCCCAGGACTCCGGCGACATCGCGCTGCCCGCCCGGATCGCCGACATGCTGGTGCCGGACGACGCCGAGGCCATCAGCGAGCGGATGCGGCAGGTCGTGGACGGCGGCGAGCCCGTCATCGACTGGGAGCACTCGGCGCGGCTGCGGGACGTGCCCGACAGCGAACGGGTGCTCAGCATCCAGGTGTTCCAGCTGCGCGACCGCGACGAGCGGGTCCAGGGCGCGGTCAGCATCTTCACCGACATCACCGAGCAGTACATCGCCCGCCGCCGGATGGCCCTGCTGCACGCCGTCGCCGAACGCATCGGCGCCACCCTCGACATCACCAGCAACGCCCAGGAACTCGCCCGGGTGCTGGTGCCCGGCTTCGCCGACCTCGCCGGCGTCGACATCTCCAGCCGCATGCTCAGCGGCGACGAACCCGACTGGACCGTACCCGGCGCCGAGATGCGGCGCCTGGGCGGCGAGAGCGGCCGGCCGGACTGGCCGGCCGAGGTCTACCCGCCCGGCGCCCGCTTCCTGGTCGAGGAGTTCGCCGACCCCCGGCTCTCCGACAGCCGCGCCCTGCGCGAACCGTGGCCCGACGCCGTACGCACCCGGCGGATCGCCCAGCCCGGCAGCGACCCGGGACCCGCCGCCCACCAATTGCCGCAGGGCGACGGCTCGCGGATGATCGTGCCGCTCACGGCGCGCGGCCAGGTGCTCGGCGCCCTCCACCTGTGGCGGGCCCCGGGCCGGCTCCCCTTCAGCCGGCAGGACGCCTGGATCGGCGAGGAGATCTCCTCCCGCGCCGCCCTCAGCCTCGACAACGCCCGCCGCTACACCCGTGAACACCGCACCGTCGAAACCCTCCAGCGCAGCCTCCTGCCCCAGCCCGTCGTCGAGCTGACCGCCGCCCGCACCGCCGGGAGCTACGTCGCCGCCCGCACCGCCGCCGGGACCGGCGGCACCTGGTACGACGTCATCCCGCTGTCCTCCGCGCGGGTCGCGTTCGTCATCGGCGACATCGCCGGACACGGCCTCAACGCCACCGCCACCATGGGCCGGCTGCGCACCGCCGTGCAGACCCTCGCCGACATCGACCTGTCCCCCGAGGAACTGCTGACCCGGCTGGACGACCTGGCCATCCGGCTGGCCGACGCCGAGCACGAGCCGCGCGACGGAACCGGCGCGGTCGGCGCCACCTGCCTGTACTGCGTCTACGACCCGGTCACCGGCGACTGCACCATGGCCGGGGCCGGCCGGGTGCCCCCGGTCATCGCCCGCCCCGGACAGCCGCCCGAGACGGTGCCGCTGAAGACCGGACCCCCGCTCGGCGTCGGCGGCGAGCCCTTCGAATCCGTCCGGGTGCGCCTGGAACCCGACAGCTGGCTGCTGCTGTTCAGCGACGAACTCGTCGCCGCCCGGGCCGGTGACGGCGACATCCTGGAGCCGGCCGAGCACACCCCCGAGGAACGCATGAACCTGCTGCGCGCCGAGATCGCGGCGGCCGACGGCCACACCCCCGCCGAACTCGGCCAGTCCGTCCTCGACGCGCTGCTGCCGCGCCGCGCCCCCGACAGCGAGGTGGCGCTGCTGGTCGCCCGCGTGCGCTGCCTGGCGGAGGAGAACACCGCGCACTGGAGCTTCGAGGCCGATCCGGCCGTGGTCGGCGAGGCACGCAACGCCATCCTGGGACAGCTGGCCGACTGGGGCCTGGAGGCCAACGCCTTCGCCACCGAACTGATCGTCAGCGAACTCGTCACCAACGCCATCCGCTACGCGGGCGGCCCGGTCGACCTGCGGCTCATCCGCGACGAGACCCTGATCTGCGAGGTCTCCGACCCCAGCGAGACCCAGCCGCACCTGCGCCGCGCCCGGCCCACCGACGAGGGCGGCCGGGGCCTGTTCCTGGTGGCCCAGCTCGCGCACCGCTGGGGCAGCCGCTACACCGCCCGCGGCAAGACCATCTGGACCGAACAGCTCCTGGACCCGGAACCGGGGTAGCGGCGTGAACGGCGGAGCCGGGGACGGACGGGGCAGCATGTCGGGCGCCATGCCGGACCGCTCGACGGGCGTCGCCCTGGGCGATCTGATGCGGCAGGCCGTCTTCGTCCAGGACGCGAGCGGCGCCATCGTGCTGTGGGGGCCCGAGGCCGAGCTGCTGTTCGGTCACCGGGCCGAGGACGCGCTGGGCCGCGACGCCGCCGGCCTGCTGCTGCCGGACGGCCCGCCGGGACTCGCCGAGGACTGGCAGCGCGGCGCCCGCACCGGCCCGGAATGGTCCGGCACCCTGCCGGTCCGGCACGCCGACGGCCACACCCGGCTGGTGGAGATCCGCAGCAGACCCGCCCCCACCACCGACGGCGAGCCGCGCGTCATCAGCCAGGCGGCCGACGCCGGAGCGCTGCGCGACCTCGCCTCCGACCTCGCGCTGTCCACCGGGCTGATCAACCAGTCCCCGGTCGCGCTGGGCCTGTTCGACACCGAACTGCGCTGGCGGCGCATCAACCCCGCACTCGCGCGGCTGCACGGCGTCCCGGCGGACGCCCTGATCGGCAAGCCGTTCGGGGCCGTCCTCAGCGAGAGCGACACCAGCGGCGTCGGCGCGGTACTGCGCCGGGTGCTGGAGAGCGGCCGGCCCGTCATCGACCACCGCACCACCGGACGCACCCCGGCCGACCCCGACCACGACCATGTGTGGTCCGCCTCCTTCTACCGGCTCGACGAGCCGGACGGCCGGGTCCTCGGCGTCGCCATGTCCGCCATCGACGTCACCGAGCGGGTACGGGCCAACACCGAGGTGGCCAGGGCCAGGGTCAGGCTCGCCCTCATCGCCGAGGCCGGCACCCGGATCGGCACCACCCTCGATCTGCGGCAGACCGCCCGCGAACTGGCCGAGTCGGCGGTGCCGCGCTACGCCGACCTGGCCGCCGTCGACATCCTGGACGCCGTGCTGGGCGGCGGCGCGGCCCCGCCGGTACGGGAGGACGGCTCGGCGGTGTTCCGGCTGCTGGCCCTCGAAGGCACCCGGGGCACACCGCTGGAGGGCCGCACCCGGGAGATCGGCGGCCCGGAGACCTTCGGCCCGTCCCGCGTCATCACCCAGGTGGTGCGGCAGGCCCGGCCCGTCCTGCTGTCCGACGCGCGGGGCCGCGGGCTGCGCCGGCTGGCCCGTGACGAAGACGGCGCCCGGGTCCTGGAGTCGGCCGGCGTGCACTCCGTCCTCGTCACCCCGCTGATCGCCCGCGGCGAGGTGCTGGGCACCCTCACCCTGCTGCGCACCGGCGGCAGCCGGGCCTTCGACGAGGACGACCGCGACCTCGCCGCCGAACTGTCCTCGCGCGCCGCGATCAGCGTGGACAACGCCCGGCTCTACACCAGGGAACGGAACACCGCCCTCACCCTCCAGCGCAGCCTGCTGCCCCAACTGCCCGAGGACCGCACCGACATCGACATCGCCTACCGCTACCGGCCGGCCGTCTCCGAGGTGGGCGGCGACTGGATCGACGTGCTGCGGCTGTCGGGACACCGGTTCGGCCTGGTGGTGGGCGATGTGATGGGCAAGGGGGTGCGCGCCGCCGCCATCATGGGACAACTGCGCTCCACCATCAGGGCACTGGCCCGCATGGGGGTGCCGCCGGCCGAACTGCTCGGCCATCTCGACAACATCGCCGAGTTCCTGGGCGACTCCATCGCCACCTGTCTGTACGCGGTGTGCGATCCGCGCGCCGGCTGGTGCGAGATGGCCGGTGCCGGGCATCTGCCGCCGGTGCTGGTCCGGCCGGACGGGCGCGGCGAACTGCTCCAGCTGCCCGAGGCGGTACCGCTGGGCGTGGGCGGGGTCCCGTTCCGCAGCGCCCGGTGGGCGCTGGAACCGGGGGCGACCCTGGCCCTGTTCACCGACGGCCTGGTGGAGGAGCGGGGGCACTCGATCGACGAGGGGCTGCGCGCCGTGCTGCGGCTGCTGGAGGGGCCGCCGGGACCACTGGAGGAAACCTGCGACACTGTGCTGGGCACCCGCACGCACGGCACTCCGCAGGACGATGTGGCGCTGCTGCTGGCACGGGTGCACCGCGGGGCCGGGGGCGGACCGCGAGGCGCGTGACCGCCCGGCCGTGTCCCGTATCCGTCCTCCATCCGTCCCAACCGAACTAACCGAACCAATCGCACCATCCGAACGATCTGGGTCATCCGAACCATCCGTGCCGAATCGATCTGTGTCCGTGCCACCGCCTACTGTGGGATCCGTGACCGCACCCGCAGGAACGCCCCACGCGCCGCCGACCCTGGGCCCCGCCGCCGACGAAGGGCTCGCCCGGCGGCTGCGCGCGCTGGCCTGCACCGCGCCGCTGCACGACCTCGACGCCCGCAAGGCCAACCTCGCCGGCGAGTACGGCATATACACCATGGCCGAAGTGGCGCTCGCCGCCATCGACCTGGTCACCCTCAGCATGGACTTCGACACCGGGGCCGACCACGAGCAGGTCGTCGCACGCCTGCTGCCCCGCGTCGCCGCCCAGGCACCCGACCGCGCCGCCGCCGAGCACGAACGGGTCGCCCGCTGGGTCCTCGACAACCTCATCAACGTCGGCAGCGTCGACCGCGGATTCCGCGCCGTCTACGGCACCTTCGGGCCCGACGGCGCCTACGTCCGCCGCGACTACGACTTCAAGCTCATCGAGGAAGTGCCGGGACCCGGCGGCGGGGTGTATCTGCGCACCACCGACGAGGCCGTCAACGTCCTGGTCGGCGCCCTGGACACCGACGTCACCAGCGCCCAGATCGCCGCCGAGGTCAAGCTGGAGGTGCTCATCAGCCGCGGCCGGCTCGCCGACGCCCAACTCGCCGCCGAAGCCGCCCGCTACCGCACCGTCCAGTACGCCGAGACCCTGCGCCGCGCCCTGGAGGCCACCCGGCGCAACGTCCGGGCCGTCGACTGGCTGCGCACCGTCCCCGACCTGATCGCCGAGGCCCTGGACCACATCGCCGACCGCTACCGGCACGAGAACGCCATCCTCACCAACATCCGGCGCGCCCGCGACGAGGCGATAGAGCCCGAACACAAGCTGCGCGCCGCCGAACTCGTCGACATCGTCAAGGACTGCATCCGCCGGCACACCCAGCTCCAGTCCCGGCTGCTGGAGGCCGGCCCGCTCTTCCGCGCCGAGCAGGACCGGCAGGCGTTCGCCCCACCCGCCGCCCGCGCCGGGGTGGACCTGTACGGGCAACTCCTCGCCCCGCTGCTGCCGGAGCCGCTGGAGCGCGCCGCCCGGGTCACCGACGCCTGGTTCGCCCGGGGCACCGGGCCGCGCACCCCCGGCGCCGTCCGGCTGGCCGACCTCACCGAACTGCTCCTCACCCCGCCGGTGCCCCGCGAACACCTCGGCGCCGAACTGCCCGAGCCCGACCTGGTCGCCACCCCCGACGACTCCCGGTTCAGCGAGGAACAGCTGGCCACCGCCCTGGACATCCTGGACCTGCCGCCCGACGCGCCGCGCCGGCTGTCCGGCCTCCTGGAGCAGGCCCGCCGCAGGGCCCCCGGCGACCCCGAACTGCCCTACCTGCTCACCCTGCTGGCCGTGCACGCCGCCAGCCCCCCGGTGGGCACCGCCTACCGGCAGGGCGAGAAGCGGCTGCTGTTCGCCGTCGACGACGGCACCCCCCTGCACGACCCGGAGTACGGCGGCGCCGACCTGATCGTCGGCACCGCACTGCTGGACGCGGCCGGGATGGCCGCCGATCGCTCGGAGAGCCCGTCATGACCACCCCAGCCGACGCCCCCGTCACCGACCCCGGGGACGAGCGGGACGGCACCCCGTCCGCACCCGCCACCGGCACCGCCCCGGTGACCCCGGCCGACGCGGCCGACGCCGCCCGGCTGGTCTCCTTCGGCCTCCAGCCCAGACTGCTCCCGGCCCGCGACACCGAGTACGCCGGACTGCTGCGCCGCTACCAGGAGGACCCGGCCTTCGCCCGGCTCGCCGACGCGGTCGCCACCGGGCTCGGGCTGATCGTCCTCGAGGTGTCCACCCGCGCCGGGATGGCGCTGACCGCCGCCGAGGACTCGGTGTTCGCGGTCCGCATGAGCGAGTACGCCCGCCGCACCACCGCCGACTCCGCCGACCGCTTCCTGCACGGCCTCGCCCACCTCGCCGTCGCCGCCCTCGCCTTCCCGCGCCCGCAGGACCTCGCCGACGACGGCTACATCGGCCGGATCACCATCAACGGCGTCGACTCCTTCGTCCGCCAGGCCTGCCGCCGCCTGGAGGAGCGCGCGGCCGAGCAGGGCGAGAACACCGACCCCGCCTCCGGCACCCCTGACCTCGAAGCCGCCTGGCGGGTGTACGCCCGGCGCAGCGCCACCGGCGCCACCAAGGACGCCCGGCGGCTGGCCGGTTCGACCACCGGCATCGTCGGCAAGGCGGTGGCCTTCCTCACCGACTCCGGCTTCCTCCAGCGCACCGGCGACGACGCCGGCGGCGCCTACCGCACCACCGCCCGCTACCAGCTCCAGGTCCGCGACATGGCCGCGGGTGCCGCGCTCGCCGAACTGCTGGACCTGGGCATCGTGCCGGTCAGCGACGGCACCGCCTCGCTGCTGCCGCCCGACACCACCGACGACCTCGACCTGGTGGACGGCGCGGGACTGCCGTTCCACAGCTGACCGCGCCCACCCCCACCGTCCGCCCCGCCCCCGCCACGAGAGCCCAGCCACATGTACGAGTTGTCCCGGGTCCGCCTCTACTCGATCGGACCGGCCGGCGCGCGCTACGCCGACACCGTCCTCGATCTGCGCGGAGTCGGCGACGTGGTGCCGCAGCCGGCCCCGGCCCAGGCCGACTTCTTCGAGGAGGAGCCCACCGGCCCGCCGCGCCGCCCGGCCCCGGCCGGGGTGCTCTTCCTGGAGAACGGCGGCGGCAAGTCCGTGCTGCTCAAGCTGATCTTCTCGGTGATGCTGCCCGGCCACCGCAACACCCTGGGCGGGGCCAGCTCCGGCGTGCTGCGCAAGTTCCTGCTCGCGGACGACTGCGGGCACGTGGCCCTGGAGTGGCAGCACACGCTCACCGGCGAGACCGTGGTGGTCGGCAAGGTCAGCGAGTGGCGCGGACGCCAGGTCTCCGGCGACCCGCGCAAGTTCGCCGAGGCGTGGTACTCCTTCCGGCCCGGCCCCGGGATGAACCGAGGTTGGGGTAGGCCTTGCCGGTCTCGGTGAGGACGTCGCGGAAGCCCTTCATGGTGCGGCGCCGGCCGCGGGCGCCCGAGGTGCCCTCGGCCTGGTCCTCGCGGGGCCGCAGCGCGGTGGATTCGGCGACCGGCAGGGAGTCGAGGTTCATCCCGGGGCCGGGACGGAATGAGAACCACGCCTCGGCGAACTAGCGAGGGTCGCCGGAGACCTGGCGTCCGCGCCACTCGCTGTCCT
>NZ_JBHWJL010000228.1:0-8702 GCF_042731495.1 Streptomyces sp. NPDC059853 | reverse complement strand
GCCCTGCCAGCAGCGCACCACCTCACCGTCCTTGACCGCGAGGTTCAGCCGCCCCGGCATGTACTCCATGGTGATGATGGCGTCCGGCGCGAGCCGCCGCACCGTGCCCCAGCCGCGCTCGGCGGCCAACTGTTCGGCGCGCTCGGCGGCCAGGCCCACATAGGTCTCGGGGTCGTCGTCCGGCGTCTGGGGGCGTTCGGGGCGCCAGGGCTGCGAAGGGGTCATGGGCCCACCGTAGGCCGGGGCCCGGCGCCCCGGGAAGTACCGGGTCCAGGTCCCGCCCGGATCAGCGGACTGTCACGCTTTCGTCACGGTGCATCCGGCCGGTCGGCCCCGGCGGGCTCGTGCGGTTCCTGTAATGGAAAATCGCCCCGGCATTCGAGGGGGAACGGCCGGGAAAAGCACCGGAACCCGCGGTGCGGGCGTCCCGGAATGGCCGTCCGGCGAACGGCCGCTTTTTCTCCGCGCCCCCGTGGGGCCGTCCGGTCCCGGCGCACGCCCGCTCCCCGCACCCCCGCCCGAGGCTCGCGCACCTGTACGAACCGGACGGTTCCGCGTACTCGTGTGTGCGAAACACACGCCCTCGGCGTGACCCTCGCGCCGCCCGGGCCGTTGTGCACGGGGCCCGCGACGGCTGCGGGCCGAGATTCCCAACCGAGGAGCCACATGTCCCCCTTGCTCGACGTCAGTGACGAGGTACGCGCCGAGATCGGCGACACCGAAGCGGAACGGCTGCTCGCGGGCGAGAACGCCCCGGGCACCTATGACTGCACCTCCTGCCGCACCCCGGGCGACACCGGCCAGGAGCGCACCTCCACCGTGCTCTTCGTCGGCGGCGAGACCGCGGTGCTCGCCTTCGCGCACGCGGCCTGCATCCCGTCCCAGGTGGTGTCGGTCTCCGAGGAGCAGCTGCGCGGTGCGGTGGCCTCCATCACCGGCCAGTCCACCGTCGCCGAGGGCCAGACGCCCGGGGTGCCGTCGGCGGCCGAGCTGGAGGACAGCAGCGGCCAGGTGGTCCTCGGGGTGACCTGCGGGCAGATCCTGATCGGCGAGGAACTCTACCCGGCGCTGGTGGTGGAGCCCTCCGGTCCGGTGGCCCGTCCCGGCTCGGACGGCCCGGGCGACGATTTCCTGCCGCTGCTGATCGAGGCCGGCTTCCTGCCGGTCACCGATGTCTCCGCCGCGCCCGCCCAGGTGCCCGGCTGGTCGGTGCTGCTGGCCATGGGGCAGCTCCACTCGGTGCTCCAGGCCGACGCCGCCACCGGGCAGACCGCCGCCTGGTGGCAGGCGCACCAGCCGCTCGCGGTGACCGAGGGCTGGCGCACCACCGCCAACCAGAAGCAGATGGTCCTGGTGTACGCGGCGCCGGCCGGCTCCATCGGCCAGCAGCCGCGCGAGGACCTGCTGCGCGAGGCGCTGGAGAAGGCGGCGGCCGGCGGGCTGCTGGTGGCCGCCGCGATGCCGCTGGCGGGCACCTGAGCCGTCCTCGCCACTGAAGCGATCAGGTATCCGGGGCCGGCGCCCCGCATCCGCCGCCCCGGATGATCGTTGACCGGACGTGCACCCTTACGAATCCACCCGACCCCAGCATTCCCCCGGCCACGCCGCGATCCCCGGCCAGCTCGGCTCCCCCGCCCGCCGGGGACCGTACGATCAGGGCCGGTCCGGCTCGGAGACGCCGATCTTCGACTCGCTCTACGACGAGTACCGGCGGCTGTTCCGGGCGCTGCCCGGGGACCGCACGGGCGAGGAGGAGCTGCGGTTCGAGGGGTTCGGCACCATCCACGGCACCGGCACCAGCGGCGGGACGGCGAGCTGGCGTTACTACGGGCGGCCCGAGCAGGGGCACCTTCCCGGCGCGTACTACCCCGGGGAGGTGTCCGTGCCCGGCCGGAACTTCCCGGCCGCGCTGCCGCCCGCGCGGCGCGACGCGGGCGGCTGAGACGGGACGGCGCGCGGTGCGCCGGTCCCGGCGCGCGGCGGCGGTCCGGCGCGCCGGCGGCTACTTCTTCACCCGGCCGCGCTTCTCCCGCACCCGCACCGACACCTTGATCGGGGTCCCCTCGAAGCCGAACTCCTCGCGCAGCCGCCGCTCGATGAACCGCCGGTAGCCGGCCTCCAGGAAGCCCGAGGCGAACAGCACGAACCGCGGCGGCTTGGTACCCGCCTGGGTGCCGAACAGGATCCGGGGCTGCTTGCCGCCGCGCACCGGGTGCGGGTGGGAGGCCACCAGCTCGCCGAGGAAGGCGTTCAGCTTCCCGGTGGGCACCCGGGTCCCCCAGGACTCCAGCGAGGTCTCGATCGCCGGGACCAGCTTCTCCATGTGGCGGCCGGTCTGCGCGGAGATGTTCACCCGGGGCGCCCACTGCACCTGGACGAGATCGCGTTCGATCTCCCGCTCCAGATAGAAGCGGCGCTCCTCGTCCAGCAGGTCCCACTTGTTGTACGCGATCACCAGGGCCCGGCCCGCCTCCACCGCCATGGTGATGATGCGGGTGTCCTGGACGCTGATCGGCTCGGTGACATCGATGAGGACGACCGCCGCCTCCGCCTTCTCCAGGGCGGCGGCGGTGCGCAGCGAGGCGTAGTAGTCGGCGCCGTCCTGGAAGTGGACCCGGCGCCGGATACCGGCGGTGTCCACGAAGCGCCACACCTTGCCGCCGAGGTCGATCAGCTCGTCCACCGGGTCCCGGGTGGTCCCGGCGGTGGCGTCGACGACGACCCGGTCCTCCTTGGCCACCTTGTTCAGCAGCGAGGACTTGCCGACGTTCGGCCGCCCGATCAGGGCGATACGGCGCGGCCCGCCGGGGGCGCTGCCGAAGGTCTGCGCGGGCGCCTCGGGCATGGCCTCCAGCACCGCGTCCAGCATGTCGCCGGTGCCCCGCCCGTGCAGTGCGGAGACCGGGTACGGCTCGCCGAGGCCGAGCGACCACAGATAGGCGGCGTCCGCCTCGCCCGAGGGGCCGTCGACCTTGTTGGCGCACAGCACCACCGGCTTGCCGGCCTTGCGCAGCAGCCGCACGACGGCCTCGTCGGTGTCGGTGGCGCCGACCGCCGCGTCCACCACGAAGACGACCGCGTCGGCCGCCTCGATGGCGTACTCGGCCTGGGCGGCGACCGAGGCGTCGATGCCGAGGACGTCCTGCTCCCAGCCGCCGGTGTCCACCACCTTGAAGCGGCGGCCGGCCCACTCGGCCTCGTAGGTGACGCGGTCCCGGGTCACACCGGGGCGGTCCTCCACGACCGCCTCGCGGCGGCCGATGATCCGGTTCACCAGCGTCGACTTGCCGACATTCGGCCGGCCGACGACGGCCAGCACCGGCAGCGGCCCGGCGTTCGCCGCCGCCAGCTCGCTCTCGATCTCCTCGGCGTCGAAGCCCTCCTGCGCGGCCAGCTCCATGAACTCCGCGTACTCGGCATCGCCCAGCGCGCCGTGCCCGCCCGCGTCGCCGGGCTCGATCTGGTCGTTCATGGGTGTGGTCCTCAATGCGAAGAGACGGAAATACGGAAGGTGTCGCAGGGGCGGGGGAAAGGCGGCGCGGCCGGCCGGACGCCGGGGCCGCCTCCTCCAGTGTCGCTCAGCGGCCGGTGAGCCGCCGCGCCTTTTCCAGATGGCCGGTCAGCCCGTCCCGCAGCCGCTCGGTGGCGGCGTCCAGCGCCGCCCTGGTCCGCCGGCCGCCCTCGCCCACCGTGAACGGGTCGCCGAAGACCACGTCGATCCGGCCGCGGAGCGGGGGCATCCCCGGTATCAGCGTGCTGCGCCGCTCGTTGCTGCCCAGCACCGCCACCGGCACCACCGGGGCGCCCGAGCGCACCGCGAAGTACGCCAGGCCCGCCCGCAGCGCCGCGAAGTCGCCCTCGCCCCGGCTGCCCTCGGGGAAGATGCCCAGCACCCCGCCGCCCTTGAGGACGTCCAGGGCGGTGCCGATCGCGGTGCGGTCGGTGGTGGCGCGGTCCACCTCGATCTGGCCGATGCGGCGCAGGAACGGGTCGAGCGGCCCGATGAACGCTTCCTTCTTGATCAGGAAGTGCACCGGGCGGGGTGCCACGCCCATCACCACGGGCCCGTCGACGTTGTGCGTGTGGTTGACGGCGATGATCGCCGGGCCGCTCGCCGGTACCCGCCAGGCGCCCAGCACCCGGGGCCGGAACAGCCCGTAGACCAGGCCGACACCGATGCGGCGCCCGACCTCGGCGCCGCGCTCGGCGGGTGGGACGGGGATACGGGAGACGGTCACGGCCGCGGCTGCTTCCGTCCCGCGTCCTCGACCACGGTGATCACCCAGGAGATGACCTGCTCCAGGGTCAGCTCGGTGGTGTCCAGCTCGGTGGCGTCGTCCGCCTTGGCCAGCGGGGAGGTGGTGCGGCCGGAGTCGGCGGCGTCCCGCTTGATCAGCGCCTCGCGGGTGGCGGCCAGGTCGGGCGCGCCCGGCGCCGTGCCCCGCAGTTCGCCGCTGCGCCGGGCGGCGCGGGCCTCCGGATCGGCGGTCAGGAAGATCTTGACGTCGGCGCCGGGGAGCACGGTGGTGCCGATGTCCCGGCCCTCCACCACGATCCCGTCCGGTGCCTGGGCCGCGATGGTGCGCTGGAGTTCGGTGATCCGGGTGCGGACGGCGGGAACCGCGCTCACCGCGCTCACCGCGCCGGTCACCTCGGCGGTGCGGATCGGGCCGGCCACGTCCGTACCGTCCACCGTGATGGTGGGGGCCAGCGGGTCGGTGCCGGAGACGATCTCCGGCTTGCCGGCCACGGCGGCGACGGCGGCCGGGTCGTTCACGTCGATGCCGTTGCTGAGCATCCACCAGGTGATGGCGCGGTACTGCGCCCCGGTGTCGAGGTAGCCCATGCCCAGCCGCGCGGCCACCGCCTTGGAGGTGCTGGACTTACCCGTACCGGAGGGTCCGTCGATGGCGACGATGACGGGATGTGCGGACACGTGGCTGCGCACCTTTCTCAGCGGCGGGCGGGGAGAGCGGGCGCGCTTCCTGGATCAGGCAGCGGATGGCCCCGGCCAAGGGTACCGGCACCCCGTGCCCCTCCCGCGCCCCGCCCGGGCTTCCCGCACAGGTGTACGGAGGGTGGGTCACTGCCGTATCGACCAGCCGCGCTCGCGCAGCCAGGCGATGAGCCGGGGCGCGGCCAGCGGGTCGACCATCAGCTGGGCGAGGCCCGCCTGCTGACCGGTGGCGTGTTCGATCCGGACGTCCTCGATGTTGACGCCGGCCGCGCCCGCGTCCGCGAAGATCCGGGCCAGCTCGCCCGGCCGGTCGGTGATCGGCACCCCGACCGTCTCGTAGACGACGGGCGCCGTGCCGTGCTTGCCCGGCACCCGCTCCTGCCCGGCGTTGCCGCGCCGCAGCAGCGACTCGATACCGGCCAGGCCGTCCGCCCGCCGCTCCGGATCGCCGGACTCCAGGGCGCGCAGCGACCGGACGGTCTCCTCCAGATCCGCGGCGAGCGCGGCCAGCACATCGGCGACCGGGCCGGGGTTGGCGGACAGGATGTCCAGCCACATCTGCGGGGTGGAGGCGGCGATCCGGGTCACGTCGCGCAGGCCCTGCCCGGACAGCCGGACCGCCGCTTCGTCGGCGTCCCGCAGCCGGGCGGCCAGCAGGCTGGAGACCAGCTGCGGGGTGTGCGAGACGAGGGCGACCGCCCGGTCGTGGGCGTCCGCCTCCATCACCACCGGGACGGCGCGGCACAGCGCGACCAGTTCCAGCACCAGGTTCAGCACCTCGGTGCGGGTCTCGGGGGTCGGGGTGAGCACCCAGGGCCGGCCCTCGAACAGGTCGGCGGTGGCCGCCAGCGGCCCCGAGCGCTCCTTGCCGGACATCGGGTGGGTGCCCAGGTACCGGGACGGGTCGCCGCCGAGCCCGGCCAGCTCGCGGCGCGGCACGCCCTTGACGCTGCCGACATCGATGCATCCGTCCGCCACTGCGCGCCGCTGCACCTCGGCCACCGTCGCCGCGATGTGCGCGGGCGGCACGGCGATCACGGCCAGCTCCACCCGCCCGGTCACCGGGTCCTCGGTGCCGGCCCCCAGCGCGGCGGCGGTGCGCACCTGGTCCGGGTCCCGGTCCTCCAGGTGCACCCGGACGCCGCGGGCGCTGAGGGCGAGGGCGACGGAGGTACCGATCAGACCGGTGCCGATGACCAGGGCGGTGCGCATCCGACCAGCGTAATGGGGTCAGCGGGGGGTCACAGACCGACCTCCCGCATCAGCTGGCCCACCTCCGTGTTGGTGAGCCGGCGCAGCCAGCCGGACTTCTGGGAGCCGAGCGACAGCGGGCCGAAGTGGGTACGGACCAGCTTGTCGACGGGGAAACCGGCCTCGGCGAGCATGCGGCGCACGATGTGCTTGCGGCCCTCGTGCAGGCTCACCTCGACGAGGTAGTTGTTCCCGGTGTTCTCCACGACCTTGAAGTGGTCGGCGCGGGCGTAGCCGTCCTCCAGCTTGACGCCCTCCTTGAGCCGCTTGCCCAGGTCGCGCGGGATGGGGCCGCGGATGGCCGCGAGATAGGTCTTCTTGACCCCGTAGCGCGGGTGGGTCAGCCGGTGGGCCAGCTCGCCGTGGTTGGTGAGCAGGATGAGGCCCTCGGTCTCGGTGTCCAGCCGGCCGACGTGGAAGAGCCGGGTCTCGCGGTTCTGCACGTAGTCGCCCAGGCACTGCCGGCCCTCGGGGTCCTCCATGGAGGCGACGACGCCGGCCGGCTTGTTGAGCGCGAAGAACAGGTAGGACTGGGCGGCGACGGTCAGGCCGTCCACCTTGATCTCGTCCTTCTCGGGGTCGACCCGGCGGCCCTGCTCGGTGACGATCCTGCCGTTGACCTCGACCCTGGCCTGCTCGATCAGTTCCTCACAGGCCCGGCGGGAGCCGAGTCCGGCGCGCGCCAGCACCTTCTGCAGCCGCTCGCCCTCCGGCTCCCCGTGGGTCTTGGGCAGCTTGGGCGCCGGCTTGGTGTGCCGGGCGCGGTTGCGCTCCTCGATCTGGGCGTCGTACTCCCGGGACCGGGCGGGCGCCGCCCGCTTGCGGGCCGGCTTGCCCGGGGCGCCGGGCCCGCCCTGCTTGCCGTACCTGCGCTCTTCGGGACGGGGGGGTTTGCCCGTCCGCTTCTGCTTGTCGTCGCGGCTGTTGCCCGCGCCCCGGTGGTTCCGGTTGCTGTTGTTGCCGCTGCTTCGCATCAATGATCCGTAGGAGTCTCGCCGCTGTCGTCTGCATCGAACGACGGCACTCCTTCCCGGCTCTCGCCCTCGACCTGATCGGCCTCGGGCAGGAACGGAGCCAGCTGCGGGAGCTGGTCCAGGCCGGTGAGGCCCAGCCGCTCCAGGAAGTAGTGAGTCGTCCCGTACAGGATCGCACTAGTTTCGGGTTCGGTGCCCGCCTCCTGGATCAGCCCGCGCTGGAGCAGGGTGCGCATGACCCCGTCGCAGTTCACTCCGCGCACCGCCGAGACCCGTGACCTGCTGACCGGCTGCCGGTAGGCGACGACGGCCAGGGTCTCCAGGGCGGCCTGGGTGAGCCGGGACTGCTGCCCGTCCAGCACGAAGCTCTCCACGGCCTCCGCGTACCGGGCGCGGGTGTAGTAGCGCCAGCCGCCGGCGACGTGGCGCAGCTCGAAGCCGCGGTCCTGGACGGTGTACTCGTCGGCCAGCTCGCGCAGCGCGTCACCGATCTCCCGGCGCGGCCGGTCCAGGACCTTGGCCAGCGCCTCCTCGTTGACCGGCTCGTCGACGACCATGAGCACGGCTTCCAGGGACGGCTTGAGCGCGGGCGAGGGGGCCGGGTCACTCATCGGATGCCTCCTGATCGAACTCGTCGGTCACCAGCGGGTCTCCCGCCTGCTCCGGTGTGCCGCTCCAGCGCACCAGCAGCGGCCCGAGGGCTTCGGGCTGGTCGAGGTGGACGGCGCGCTCGCGGTACAGCTCCAGCAGGGCGAGGAAGCGGGCCACGACGGTGAGGGTGTCGGGGGCGTCGGCGGTCAGCTCGGCGAAGCTGGCCTGCCCGGCGGCGCGCAGCCGGCCGACGACCACGGCGGCCTGTTCCCGGACGCTGACCAGCGGGGCGTGGATGTGGTCGACGTAGACCTGGGGCACCGGCTTGGGCTGCATGGCCTTGGCGGCGAGGGCGGCGAAGCCCTCGGGGCCGACGCTGATCATCACCTCGGGGAGCAGCTGGGCGTGGTGCGGTTCGAGGCCGACGGTCCGGGGGTGGCGGCGGGCCTCGGCGGCGAGCCGTTCGGCGAAGATCTCGGCGACGCGCTTGTAGGCGCGGTACTGGAGCAGGCGGGCGAACAGCAGGTCGCGGGCCTCCAGCAGCGCCAGGTCGCCTTCGTCCTCGACCTCGGCGGCGGGCAGCAGCCGGGCGGCCTTGAGGTCGAGGAGGGTGGCGGCGACGACGAGGAACTCGGTGGTCTGGTCGAGATCGCCGTCCGGGCCCATGGCGCGCAGATGGGCGAGGAACTCGTCGGTGACGCGGGCGAGCGCGATCTCGGTGACGTCGAGTTTGTGCCGGGAGATCAGCTGGAGCAGCAGATCGAAGGGGCCCTCGAAGTTGTCGAGGACGAGCCGGAACCGGCCCTCGCCGGGCGCCGGGGCGGTGGCGGCCTGCGGGTCGGGGGCCGTCTGCGGGTCGGGGGCCAGGTGCGGGGCACCGCCGCCCGGTGCGGGCCGCGCCGTGCCGTCGTGGTCGCACTCGCTCCGGT
>NZ_JBHWJL010000227.1:0-8767 GCF_042731495.1 Streptomyces sp. NPDC059853 | reverse complement strand
GATCGGCACCTGCCGGTAGTTGGAGGCGTCGGTGGCGTAGGCGCCCCGGCTGCCGGGGTCGAACCTGACCTCCCCGTCGACCCGCTGCCGCAGCTCGGCCTCCAGGCTCCGGAGGTCGAGACCGGTGAAGTCCGCCGGTTCCACATCGCGCACCACCGGCCGTCGCGTCGTCATGGTGTGTCCTTCGCGCGTCGTTGCGGCGCCCGGTCCGGGCGGCCGGGCAGGAATTCCTGGAGCTTCTGCTTCAGGCCGTCCTTGACCACATGGGCCCGGTCGGGATCGCCCTCGATCAGGGCGGTGGCCGTGGACACGGCCTGGGACCAGGTCGCGTGCGGCGGGATGGGCGGGATCGCCGGGTCGGTGACGAACTCGGCCACGAACGGCCGGTCCGCCGCCAGCGCCTCCCGCCAGGCGTCCGCCACCCGGTCCGGTTCCTCCACCCGCAGGCCGCGCAGGCCGAAGGAGCGGGCGACCTCGGCGTAGGGGACGTCCGGGATGCGCTGGGACGGCTCGAACTGCGGGGCGCCGCTCATCGACCGCATCTCCCAGGTGACCTGGTTGAGGTCCTGGTTGTTCAGCACGCCGATCAGCAGCCGGGGGTCACTCCACTCCCGCCAGTACTTGCCCGCGGTGATGAGTTCGGCCAGCCCGTTCATCTGCATGGCGCCGTCCCCGACGAGGGCCACCACCGGGCGGTCCGGGTGGGCGAACTTGGCGCCGATCGCGTACGGCACCCCCGCGCCCATGGTGGCCAGGGTGCCGGAGAGCGAGCCCCGCATGCGGCCCCGCATCCGGATGTGCCGCGCGTACCAGTTGGCGGCGGAGCCGGAGTCCGCGGTGACGATGGTGTCCTCGGGCAGCAGCCCGGACAGGGTGTGCGCGACCAGTTCGGGGTTGATGCCCTCGGCGCCGGTCGTCGCGCGCCGTTCCATGACCTCCCACCAGCGGGCGGTGTTCTCCTCGACGGTGCGCCGCCAGGCGCCGTGCTCCTTCGGGGTGAGCAGCGGCATCAGCAGCCGCAGCGTGGCGCGGGCGTCCCCGATGAGATTGACCTCGAACGGGTAGCGCAGGCCGGCCATGTGCGCGTCGCGTTCGATCTGCACCGCCCGCGCCTGCCCGAACTGCGGCAGGAACTGGGTGTAGGGGAAGCTGGAGCCGATGGTCAGCAGCGTGTCGCAGTCCCGCATCAGCTCGTAGCTGGGCCGGGTGCCGAGCAGACCGATCGCGCCGGTGACGTAGGGGAGTTCGTCGGAGAGCACGTCCTTGCCCAGCAGCGCCTTGGCCACTCCGGCGCCCAGCAGCCCGGCCAGTTCGTGCACCTCGGCCGCCGCGCCGGCCGCGCCCCGGCCGATCAGGACGGCGACCTTCTTCCCCGCGTTCAGCACGTCCGCCGCGCGCCGCAGGTCCTCCTGCGCCGGGACCGGGGCGCTCACGGACATGCCGAGGCTGGAGGGCACCATCTTGAACGCGTGCTGCGGCGGCGTGTACTCCAGTTCCTGGACGTCGGCGGGCACGATCACCGCCGTCACGGTGCGCCGGGCCAGCGCGGTGCGGAACGCGCGGTCCAGGACATTGGGCAGCTGCTCGGGAACGGTGACCATCGCGCAGAAGTCGGAGGCCACGTCCTTGTAGAGGCTGAGCAGATCCACTTCCTGCTGGTAGGAGCCGCCCATCGCGCTGCGGTTGGTCTGCCCGACGATCGCGACCACCGGAACGTGGTCCAGCTTGGCGTCGTACAGGCCGTTCAGCAGATGGATCGCGCCGGGGCCCGAGGTGGCCGCGCACACGCCCACCCGGCCGGAGAACTTGGCGTACCCGACGGCCTCGAACGCCGCCATCTCCTCGTGCCTGGCCTGGAGGAACCGGGGCCGGTCATCGGCCCGGCCCCAGGCCGCCAGCAGCCCGTTGATGCCGTCCCCGGCATAGGCGAAGACGTGCTCGACACCCCATTCACGCAAACGGCGCAGCAGGTAGTCCGCCACCTTTTCGCCCATGCCACCAACCCGTTTCAGGAAGTTTGTGCGGAATTCCTTGATAGCACCGGTTGGCGTTCTTCGTCGGCCGGCCGGCGCCCGTCCCGGTCCGCCATTGGGAGGGGCGGCGCACCCGGACGGCCTGTCGGCGGCCGGGCGCCCGCCCGGGGCTGGCAGCGTTCCGGGCGAGAGGGGGTGAGGCCCCGTCACCGCGGCGAACGAGGAAACCGATGCCGAACCCGTACCGGCCGAGCGGGCCACCCGCGTGAGCGGCCACCCGGACACCGCCCCCGCGTCACCGGCCGGACCGGTCGTGGAGCGGGTCGAGGTGCACGCCTTCCGGGTGCCCACGGACGGGCCGGGCGGCATCGAGCAGGACGGCACGCTGGACTGGGACGCCACCACACTGGTGCTGGTCCGGGTGTGGTCGGCCGGCACCGCCGGACTCGGCTACACCTACGGCGACCGGTCCGTCGCCCTTCTCCTGGAATCCACCCTGGCCGAGGCGGTGCGGGGCGCCGACGCCCTCGCCCCGGCGGTGCTGTGGCGGCGCTGCGACGGCCTGCTCCGCAACGCGGGCCGGCCCGGCGCCGGCGCGATGGCGCTCTCCGCCCTCGACATCGCCCTGTGGGACCTGAAGAGCCGGCTGCTCGGACTGCCGCTGGTGCGCCTGCTGCCGGCCTGGCACCGGGAGGTCCCGGTCTACGGCAGCGGCGGTTTCACCAACTACCCGCTCGGCCGGCTCGTGGACCAACTGGCCGGCTGGGTCGGCCAGGGCATCCCCCGGGTGAAGCTGAAGACCTCCCGCTCCCCCGCCCACGACCCCGGACGGCTGACCGCCGTCCGGCGCGCGATCGGGGACGGGCCGGAGCTGATGGCCGACGCCAACGGGGCGCTCACCGGCAAACAGGCGCTGTACTGGGCCGGGCGGCTGGCCGAGGAGTGGGGGGTCACCTGGTTCGAGGAACCCGTCAGCTCCGACGACCCCCGGGGCCTGGCCCTGCTGCGGGCGCGCGGGCCGGCCGGACTGGACATCGCGGCCGGCGAGTACGCGTATCTCCTGCGGGACGTCACCGACCTGATCGAGGTGGTGGACTGCCTCCAGGCGGACGTCACCCGCTGCGGCGGCATCACCGGGCTGCTGCGCATCGGCGGGCTCAGCGCCGCCCGGCACATCGACGTGTCGGCGCACTGCGCACCGGCCGTCTCCGCCCACGCCTTCTGCGCGGTGCCGCGCCTGCGCCACCTGGAGTACTTCCACGACCATGTCCGGGTGGAGGGGCTGCTTTTCGACGGCGTGCCGCCGCCCACCGCCGGGGTGGTGCGGCCCGACACCGGCCGCCCGGGCCTGGGCCTGGAGGTCAGGTGGGCGGACGCCGAGCCCTGGCGGGTGTACGGGGAGCGGCCCGGCTGACCGTCCGAGCTCCCCCGCCCGCGTCCGACGACTCCGGAGGAACCGCCCCATGCCATCCGTCCCTTCCGGCGAACCGTCCGGCCCGGGCCGGCCACGGCCCTGGGTCCTGCGCGACTACGCCGTCCTCGCGGACGGCGAACGCGGCGCCGTGGTCGGCCCGCACGGCGAGATCGTGTGGCTGTGCGCGCCGCGCTGGGACAGCGACCCCGTGTTCTCCTCGCTCGTCGGCGGTGCCGGCACGTTCACCGTGGGCCCCGAGGACCCGTGGCACGTGTGGGGCGGCTCCTACGAGGACGGCTCGCTGATCCACGTCGGCCGGTGGGTCACCGGCGACACCGTGATCGAGTGCCGGGAGGCGCTGGCCGCCCCGGCCTCCCCCGACCGGGTCGTCCTGCTGCGCCGCGTCCGCGCGGTGCGCGGCACGGCCCGGGTGCGGGTGCTGCTGGCGGGCCGCGACGGCTTCGGGTCCGTCCCCATGACCGGGGCACGCCGGGACGGTGACACCTGGACGGCCCGCGCCGGGCGGCACCTGCTGCGGCTGGACGGCGTCCCCGGGGCCCGGCCCGATGCCGACGGCGCGCTGCACGCCCGGCTGACCGTGCCGGCCGGCGGCACGCTCGACCTGATCCTGACCGTCTCACCGGCCGCCGTCCACGGACGCCTCGACGCGGACCGGCTGTGGGAGAGCACCGAACGCCACTGGGCCGCCGCCGTACCCGACTGCGCCGGACTGCCCGCCGAACGCGACGCCCGGCACGCCTACGCCGTCCTCCACGGGCTGACCAGCACGGCCGGCGGCATGGTGGCCGCCGCCACCACCTCACTGCCCGAACGTGCCAACACCGGCCGCAACTACGACTACCGGTTCACCTGGATCCGCGACCAGGTCTACGCGGGCCTGGCCGCCGCGGCGCACGGGACGTTCCCGCTGCTGGACACGGCCGTCCGCTTCGCCGCCGAACGCGTCCTGGAGGACGGGGAGCGGCTGCGCCCCGCGTACACCGTGGACGGCGGGCGGCTGACCGCGGAACGCTCGCTCTCCCTGCCCGGCTACCCCGGCGGCTCCGACCGCACCGGCAACCGGGCCGCCGGCCAGTTCCAGCTGGACACCTTCGGCGAGGTGCTCCAGCTGTTCGCCGCCGCCGCCCGGCACGACCGGCTGGACAGCACCGCGCTGCGCGCCGCCCGCGCCACCGTCGAGGCCGTCGAACGCACCTGGCAGCGCCCCGACGCCGGGCTGTGGGAACTGGAGAACCGCTGGTGGACCCACTCCCGGCTGGCCGTGGTCACCGGGCTGCGCGCGCTCGCCCGGCACGCGCCGCCCACGGCCGCCCGCCGCTGCGCCGATCTGGCCGACACCGTCCTCGCCGCCACCCGCCGCCGCTGTCTGACGCCGTCCGGCGTCTGGCGCCGCTCCGAGCACGACGACGGGGCCGAGGCCGGGCTGCTGCTCCCGCTGGCCCGCGGCTGCCTGCCGGCCGGCGACCCGACCCTCACCCGGACCCGGCAGCACATCGCCGAGCGGCTGGCCGACGACGGGTATCTGTACCGGTTCCGGCACCGCGGCACCCCGCTGGGCGAGGCGGAGGGCGCGTTCCTGCTGTGCGGCTTCATGATGGCGCTCGCCGCCCGGCGGGACGGGGAGCCGGTGACCGCCTTCCGCTGGTTCGAACGCACCCGCGCCGCCTGCGGATCGCCGGGGCTGTTCACCGAGGAGTGGGACGTGCGGCAGCGGCAGGCGCGCGGCAATCTGCCGCAGGCGTTCGTTCACGCCCTCCTGCTGGAGAGCGCGGCGACCCTCGCCCGCTGACCGCCCCGGCCACCCCCGGCCGGCCGGCCGCCGCGAGCGCCAGCACGCACCCGAGCCCGGCCAGCAGCCCGCGATGCCGGGAGAGCCACAGCTGGACGCTCCGGTCGGCGGACTCGTCGCCGAAGATGCCCCGTGTCCCGTAGTCCTCCCCCTCCGGACCGTCGGCCGGGCGGAACAGCGCGGTCGGCGCGCCGGGCGGCCTGGGACGGTCCAGTTGCTGGGAGGCGTAGCCGGTGCGCGCCAGATACCGCTCCAGGGCCCAGGGGGCGAAGCGGTTGGCGAGCAGGGTGGCCACCGTGGAGCCGCCGACCCAGTACTCCCGCTTGCGGGGGCGCCGGGCCGCGTGCACGATCGCGCGGGCCGCCACCTCCGGCTGGTAGACGGGCGCCACCGGGCGCGGGTGGCCGGGCAGATGGGAGGCGACCCAGCTGAACTGCGGGGTGTTGACGGCCGGCAGCTGCACCATCGTGAGGTGGACCGGGGTTCCGTCGTGGCGCAGTTCGCAGCGCAGCGCGTCGATGAAGCCGCGCAGCGCGCTCTTGGCACCGCAGTAGGCGCTCTGGAGCGGGACGCTGCGGTACGTCAGCGCGGAGCCGACCTGGACCACGGTGCCGCCGGAGTGTGCCATGGCGCGCAGCGCCGCCTGGATGCCGTGGACGGATCCGAGGTAGGTGACCTGGGTGGCGCGGCCGATCTCGGCCGCGCTGATCTTCTCGACCGGCCCGAAGACGGTCGAGAAGGCGGCGTTCACCCACACATCGATCCGCCCGCACTCGGCCAGCACCCGTTCGGCCGCCGCGTCCACCGCCGCCGCGTCGGCCACGTCCACCGGGACGACCAGGGCCCGGCCGCCCGCCGCGCGGACCTCGGCCGCGGCGCCCTCCAGGCCCCGGCGCCCGCGCGCCAGCAGCGCCACCGTGGCCTTCCGCCCGCCGAAGGCGCGGGCCGCCGCGCGGCCGACGCCCGCGCTGGCGCCGGTGACGACCACGACCGTCCCGGGCCCGACGCGGGGCGCCCGGCCTCCGCGTCGGGGGCTGCGTCCGGCTCGTGTCATGGCGGCTCGCTCCTCTCCCCTCCCTGGCCGGCCGGTGCCGGGACCACCAGCAAACAGGGACCGCCCGGGGGCCGCAAACGGGCGCCGCGCGCCCGCCGCCACCGGGTTTGCGCCCGCAGCCCGGGGGCACTCGCGGCGGCATGCCGGACAACGCCCTGGCCGTGGTCATCGCCACCCGCAACCGCCGCAGCCGGCTCGCGCACACCCTCGGGAAGCTGCTGGAGCTGCCCGAGCGGCCGGCCGTCCTCGTCGTGGACAACGCCTCCACCGACGGCACCCGCGAGATGGTCGCCGAACGGTTCCCCGCGGTGCGCACGCTGGCCCTGCCCGTGAACCGCGGCGCGCTCGCCCGCAACGCGGGGGTGGCGCTGCTGCCGCACCGCTACATCGCCTTCAGCGACGACGACTCCTGGTGGGAGCCGGGGGCCCTGGCCCGCGCCACCGGCGTCCTGGAACGGGACCGGCGCCTCGGGCTGGTCGCCGCGCACACCACGGTGGCGCCGCACGGGACCCCGGACCCGCTCAACCGGGTGTTCGCCGCCTCGCCGCTGCGCGGCCCGGCCGGGCTGCCGGGGCCCGCCGTGCTCGGCTTCCTCGGCTGCGCGGCGGTGGTGCGCCGCGAGGCGTTCCTCGCCGCGGGCGGCTACCACCCGCTGCTGTTCTTCGGCGCCGAAGAGGCCCTGCTGGCCTACGACCTGGCGGCGGGCGGCTGGCTGCTGTGCCACCACCCGGGGGTGACGGCGGTGCACGGCCCCGACCCGGGTCCGCGCCCGGGGCGCAGCACCCTCGTCCAGCGCAACGAGACCCTCACCGCGTGGCTGCGGCGGCCCCTGCCCGTCGCCCTGCGGCACACCTGGCGGCTGGCCGGCCGCGCGCCGGCCGACCGGGCCGCCCGGCGGGCGCTGGGGCAGTTGCTGGTGCGGCTGCCCGCCGCCCTGGCCGGGCGCCGCCGGCTGCCCGCCCGGGTGGAGGCCGACGTACGCCGACTGGAGCTGGCCCGTGACGGCGCCTGATCCCGCGCGCGTCACCGTCGCGATCATCACGCACGACCGGAGACGGGAACTGCTGCACACCCTCGACCGGCTGGCCGGGCTGCCGGAGCGCCCGCCGGTGATCGTGGTCGACAACGGCTGCACGGACGGCACGGCCGGTGCCGTGGCCGAGCGGCACCCGGAGGTCACCGTGCTGCGGCCGGGCGCCAACCTCGGCGCGGTGGGACGCAATCTCGCCGCCCGGCAGGTACGCACGCCCTACCTCGCCTTCTGCGACGACGACACCTGGTGGGAGCCGGGATCGCTGGCCCGCGCCGTGGCCGTGCTGGACGCGCATCCGCGGGTCGCCACCCTGACCGCCCGGATCGTGGTCGAACCGGACGGGCGGGAGGACCCGATCGTGCCCGAGCTGCGCGACTCGCCGCTGCCCCGCCCCACCGGCCTGCCCGGTCCCGCGCTCGGCTCCTTCCTGGCCGGGGCGACGGTGGTGCGCACGGAGGCGTTCCGCCGGGCCGGCGGGTTCTCGCCGCGGCTGTGGCTGGGCGGCGAGGAGGAGCTGCTGGCGGCCGACCTGATGGCGGCCGGCTGGTGGCTGGTCTTCGACGAGAAGATGCTGATCCATCACCGGCCCTCCGCGCTCCGCGACCCGACCCGCCGCCGCGCGGACGGCATCCGCAACACGCTGTGGTTCACCTGGCTGCGCCGCCCTCCGCGCGCCGCGCTGCGCCGCACCGTCCAGGTACTGGCCGGCGTCCCCCGGGACCGCATCACGGCCCGCGCCCTGGCCCGCGCGCTGGCCGGGGCGCCCTGGGTCCTGCACGACCGCCGCCCGGTCCCGGCCGGGGTGGAGCAGCGGCTCGCCGCACTCGAAACGGCGCAGCGGACCTCGACGGCACGCCGGTACGTCGGCTGAGCGGGGGCCTGTGCGGACGGGCAGACCGCGCGGCGAGCGGGGCGCGGCGCGGCGGGCGGTCCCGGCAGGGAGCGGGGGCGGCGCAGGCGGACAGACCGCGCGGCGGGCAGGACCGGGCGTAAAGCCGGGCGCAGGCGCAGCACGGGCGGGCAGACCCGGCAGGCGGGCCGGGCTCAGCCGGGGCGGGCCGGGGGCTCGGGCTGCCGGGCCGGGGCAGTCAGGACCTCCTCGACCGCGGTCAGAACCTCCTCGACGCCGATCCGCAGCAGCCGCGCGTCGGGGTGGTCGGCGTGCGGGTCGCCGGGACGGACCGGGGCCGTGGCGGGGTCGGGGCCGGTGTCGGGGTGCCACAGCACACGGTGGGCCGGGGACAGGGGCGGGCCCCACAGCCGGGGGGAGACCGGGCCGAAGAGAACCACCGACGCGGTGCCGTGCGCCGTCGCCAGGTGGGCCACCCCGGTGTCGCCCACCACGACCGCGCGGGCGTGCGCGACCAGGGCGGAGAGCGCGTCGAAGGAGAGCCCGGTCAGCACGGCGGCGGGCGGCAGGCCGGCCAGCGCGGCGACCCGGCGTGCCAGGCGTTCCTCCCCCGGGCCGGCGCTCACCACCAC
>NZ_JBHWJL010000226.1:0-8802 GCF_042731495.1 Streptomyces sp. NPDC059853 | reverse complement strand
GCCGGAGGCCGCGTACGAGCCGCCGCCGAACTTTCCGCCCGCGTGCAGCTTGGTCATCACCACCTCGACGCCGGAGAGCCCAGTCTTGGGCTCGATGTCGACCGGGATGCCGCGGCCGTTGTCCCGGACCTCGACCGAGCCGTCCTCGTGGAGGATCACCTCGATGCGGTCGCAGTGGCCGCCCAGGGCCTCGTCGACGGAGTTGTCGATGATCTCCCACAGGCAGTGCATGAGCCCGCGGCTGTCGGTGGAGCCGATGTACATACCGGGGCGCTTGCGCACCGCCTCCAGGCCCTCCAGGACGAGCAGGTGCCGCGCGGTGTAGTTGCCACCGGTGTCACTCCCGGTCAGCAGTGCGGTGGATGGCACGGACGTGTCGGCGGTCACGCAGTTCGCTCCTCGCTGAATTCTGCTTTGGGTGGCAGGTTCGCCGCTCAGAGGGTACCGAGGCCCTGTAGAGCGGTTGTGCACTCCCCGGGGGAGTGTCCGGAACGGTACGAAATCGATCCCCTGTTCGATAACTCTTTCGGGTGACGTGTACATCACGTTCCCTTCGACGCATGAACCATTTAGGCTCCGGGCACGTCCTCCTGAACAGAGCAGGACCGGATACACCGAAGTAGCCGACCACCACCACGACTGTCCACACACACTGCAATACGGCTCATTCGCCGCCACCCGGCAGCGTTCGGCCACCTCGACCGGCGAATTTCGGGGAAGAAAGCCGCGAGCGGGAACGTTTTCGGCCTGGTTGGATGTTGACCCTGGTACGACAGCTCGTCGAGCTAGAGAAGAGGCGACGTGACTACTGTTCTGACTCCCGCGACCCCGCTGACGGCCGGGGACCGCTGCGACCGCTGTGGTGCCCAGGCGTATCTGCGCGTGGTCCTCATCAGCGGCGGAGAGCTGCTGTTCTGCGCCCACCACGGCCGCAAGTTCGAGCCTGAGCTCAAGAAGATCGCCGCGGAAATACAGGACGAGACGGAGAAGCTCACCGCGACTCCGGCCACCGCGGGCGACGACGAGCGCTGACACGCGCTCCGTATCGCGCCTCCCGCCGCTGACGACGGGCGGTCCGTCCCCGGGACGGACGACGGGCGTTCTTCCCGGTAGCACCGGGAAGACCGCCCGTTCCGCTACTGAAACCGTTCAGTCGGCGGCCGGGGCGCTCTCGTCCAGCAGCTCCGCGATCAGCGACCCCCTGGTGTACACCCCGGGGTAGGCCGGATCGCCACAGCCGGTGCCCCAGGACACCAGGCCCACCAGCGCGCCCTCGGCCACCAGCGGCCCGCCGCTGTCGCCCTGACAGGCGTCCTGGCCGCCCTCCGGGGCCGCCGCGCACACCATGGACGCGGCGCTGAAGCCGCCGCCCACCGGCTCGTAGGCGCGCGCGCAGTCCTCGTCGGCCAGCATCCGCACGGACGCCGCCCGCAGCAGATCCTCGTAGCCGCCGTCACCGGTGGTGTCGCCCCAGCCGTGCACCAGGGCCGGGGTATCGGGGGTGTAGCCGGGGTGGCCCGCTCCGGCCACCCGGATGGCGTCCTCGGCGGGCAGCGATTCGGCGAGGGTGAGCACGGCGACGTCGCCCGCGTTGGTGCGGGCGTCGTAATCGGGGTTGATCCGCACCTCACGCACCGGCACCTCTCGACCGGTGTCCCGGCCGAGATCGCTCCGGCCGGCGATCACCGTCAGATCACCGGGATCGTCCGCCGGCCGGCTGCCGAGCACGGCGGAACTCAGACAGTGCGCCGCGGTGACCACGGTGTCGGGGCCGACCAGCGCGCCGCCGCAGAACTGACCGGAACGGGCATCGCCGTACCGGTCGCGGCTGGCCAGGGCGACCACCCAGGGGTACTCGGCCACCGAGACCGGGTCGCCGCCCACGATGTGCTCGTCGGCGGCGGAGGAAGCGGGCAGCAGCGCGATCGGCAGGGCCGTCAGCAGGGTGAGGAGCAGCGGCCGGGGAAAGTGCGACATGGGGACTCCTGACCGTACGAGGTCTTGTCGTCACCCAGCGTCATCGCGGCGGCCCGATCGCGCATCCGGAGCGGGCCGCCGTCCGGCGGTCTAGTCGAGGTAGTCGCGCAGCACCTGCGAGCGGGAGGGGTGCCGCAGCTTGGACATCGTCTTGGACTCGATCTGGCGGATCCGTTCCCTGGTCACGCCGTAGACCTTGCCGATCTCGTCCAGGGTCTTGGGCTGCCCGTCGGTGAGACCGAAGCGCATGGAGACCACGCCGGCCTCCCGCTCGCTGAGCGTGTCCAGAACCGAGTGCAGCTGCTCCTGCAGAAGGGTGAAGCTGACCGCGTCGGCCGGGACCACGGCCTCGGAGTCCTCGATGAGGTCACCGAACTCGCTGTCGCCGTCCTCGCCGAGCGGGGTGTGCAGGGAGATCGGCTCGCGGCCGTACTTCTGGACCTCGACGACCTTCTCGGGCGTCATGTCCAGCTCCTTGGCCAGCTCCTCCGGGGTGGGCTCGCGGCCCAGGTCCTGGAGCATCTGCCGCTGGACGCGGGCGAGCTTGTTGATGACCTCGACCATGTGCACCGGGATGCGGATGGTGCGGGCCTGGTCGGCCATGGCGCGGGTGATGGCCTGCCGGATCCACCAGGTGGCGTACGTGGAGAACTTGTAGCCCTTGGTGTAGTCGAACTTCTCCACCGCGCGGATCAGACCGAGGTTGCCCTCCTGGATGAGGTCCAGGAAGAGCATGCCGCGGCCGGTGTAGCGCTTGGCGAGGGAGACGACCAGCCGGAGGTTGGCCTCCAGAAGGTGATTCTTGGCGCGCCGGCCGTCCTCGGAGATGATCTCCAGCTCGTGCTTGAGCTTGGGCGCGATCTTGTCGGAGCCTGCCAGCTTGTCCTCGGCGAAGAGACCGGCCTCGATCCGCTTGGCCAGCTCGACCTCCTGCTCCGCGTTGAGCAGGGGGACCTTGCCGATCTGCTTGAGGTAGTCCTTGACCGGGTCGGCGGTGGCACCGGCCGCGGCGACCTGCTGCGCGGGGGCGTCGTCCTCGTCCTCGTCCGAGAGCACGAAGCCCTCGTTCTCGGGCTTGCCGTCGGGGCCCTCGGTGAGCTTGCCGCCCTTGGCCGCGCGCTCGGCCGCCGACTCCTCCAGGACGTCCTCGTCGCCCTCGAGCAGCTCGTCGACGACCTCCTTCTTGGCGGAGGTCTTCTTGGCGGAGGTCTTCTTCGCCGTGGCCTTCTTGGCGGGCGCCTTCTTGGCGGCGGTCTTCTTCGCCGTGGCCTTCTTCGCGGCCGACTTCTTGGCGGCGGTCTTCTTGGCGCCGGCCGGGGAGCCGTCCTCGGCCTCCGCGTCCCCGGGGTCGGTGACCGTGGCACCCGGACGTGCCGTGGCGGTGGCCTGGTGGACGGAGACCGTCTTGGCGGCGACCGTCTTGGTCGCGGTGCGCTTGGCCGACGTCTTCGCGGTGGCACTCTTCCGGGTGCGCTTGGGGGCCTCGGCGGCACTCACCATCAGCGTCACGCCCTCCTCGTCGAGGATCTGGTTGAGGCTGCGCAGAACGTTCTTCCACTGGGTTGACGGGATCTGGTCGGCCTCGAAGGCCCGGCGCACGTCATCGCCGGCGATCTGCCCCTCGGCCTTTCCCCGCTCGATGAGCGCCATCACAGAATTGGATTCGGCGATCTCCGCGGGGAGAGTACGGGAAGTGCTGGCCGACACGAACAACCTCTCGGAAACTCTGGGAAACGGCTTGGGCCCCACTCACAGGAAGCGGGACCGCGACCGGCGGCCGGACGGACCACCGGTGGCGGAAGCGGAGCGGTCCTCGGGACCTGCCAACGCTGCCACCTCTTGAATCATCGCGTTGCTTCCCGAAGTGTTACGCCGCATTCGCGTGGCCCGAGTCACATCGCACGCCCGACTGTATCGGGCCGGAGCCGCGACGGCGCCGGAGCCCTGCCCGGGTGGCTCCGGCGACGCCGCGGGGCGCACCCGCTCAGTGCTCGCGGGGGGCGGGCACCACATGGTCCGCGGACCCGGCCGGAGCGGCCGGCTCGGAGTGCGCCGTGAGCAGCTGCCGCATGGCGGTCTCGGCGGCGACCGGCTCCCCGGAGCTGATCGCGTCCAGGATCCGCTGGTGCAGCACCAGCGACGCCTCCGAGGGGTGCTCGCAGCCGGAGACCGCGCCGCCGGAGACCTGGAGGGCGGCGGCCACGATGCCGGACAGGTGTTCCAGCATGCGGTTGCCCGCGCCCTGGAGGAGCAGCGAGTGGAACTCGGCGTCGGCTCGCGCGAAGGTCAGCCCGTCGCCCTGGCCGAGCGCGTGGTTCATGATCTCCACCATATCGGCCAGCCGCTGGCGCGCCTCGTCCCGGATGTCGCCCGCGGCGAGCCGGGCCGCCAGCGGCTCGATGGTCAGCCGCAGCTCGCACAGCTCGCGGCGCTGGTCCTCGCGCTGCGGGCCGAAGGCGCGCCACTCGATGATGTCCGGGTCGAGGAGATTCCAGTCGCCCACCGGACGGACCCGGGTGCCGACGTTGGGCCGGGCGCTGACCAGCCCCTTGGCCTCCAGGACCCGCAGGGACTCGCGGACCACGGTGCGCGAGACCTCGAACCGCTGCCCGATCTCCTCGGGCACCAGCGGACGGTCGGCGCCGAGGTCGCCGGAGACGATCATCTGGCCGAGCTGCTGCACGAGTTGACCGTGCAGTCCGCGGCCCCGGCTGCCGGCGGCGCGACGGCCGACGCGGCCGAGATCGGGATCAGCTCCTTCCCACACGGGGGCGTTGGTGGTGCGTGCCGAGCCGGTGGACTCGGCGTAGGAGTAGCGGTCGAGGCCACCGGAGCCGGCCGGGCCGGAGTCGGTGGAACGGGTGGCGGTCATCATCGAGTGCGCAAGGGTAGTCACGCCTCAGTTGTCGGCGGACCCCGCAACCACCTTGAGGTCTTTGGTGAAAAGCACACGAAAGGGTGATCGGCGACCCCCGCATAATTGACGCCTAATCGGAAGGAAATGGACTTCTCGCTGGCAATGCCGGGAAGTTCCCGGCAGTTGAGCCCACCACCCCGCCACCCCGCACGGCCGGCCCGCACAACTGCCCGTCCCACAGGCCTCGCTGGCTCCACCGCGACGGCACCGCACACCGCTGGTGCCACCGCTCGTGCGCCCCGGCGCACGGGCCGCCACGCGGCAATCCGGCGGCGCCGGTGCCGACATCCGGTGCTCGCACCCGGCCGGGACGGCCCGCCCACCCACGGGGCGGCCGGCCTCACACGTCCGGGCGCAGCATGGGCGGGTTGAGGATCGTGGCGCCGCCGGCCCGGAACAGCTGGGCCGGGCGACCGCCCTGCCGGGTGGTGGTGCCCCCGACCGGCACCAGGAACCCGGGGGTGCCGGTCACCTTGCGGTGGAAGTTGCGGGGGTCGAGGGCGACGCCCCACACCGCCTCGTAGACCCGGCGCAGCTCACCCACCGTGAATTCGGCCGGACAGAACGCGGCGGCCAGCGAGGAGTATTCGATCTTCGAGCGGGCGCGCTCCACGCCGTCGGCGAGGATGCGCGCGTGGTCGAAGGCCAGCTCCTCCACCGGCCCGCCCCGCTCGTCGCCGAGCAGGGAGGCCACCGGCTTCCACTCCGCCCCGCCCGCGTCTCCCCCGGCGACCGGGGCCGGCAGATCGGGAGCCAGAACCAGATGAGCCACACTGACCACCCGCATGCGCGGATCACGGTCCGGATCACCGTAGGTGGCCAGTTGTTCCAGATGCGCGCCGGCCAGCCCGCCGCTCTCGCCCTGCGCCCGCAGCCCGGTCTCCTCCGACAGTTCCCGGGCCGCCGCCGCGTCGAGGCATTCGCCGGCCCGGACGAATCCGCCCGGGAGTGCCCATGTTCCCCGGTACGGCTCCTCACCCCGCCGCACGGTGAGGGCGCACAGCTTGTGCCTGCGGACCGTGAGTACGACCAGGTCGACGGTGACGGCGAAGGGCGGGAAGTCGGAGGGGTCGTAGGGCATGCCGTGATCATAGGGTCACCATGACGCCTTATCAGGGCCTTGGACCGGACTGCGGCTGCCGCATGCAGCGGCGCAGCGGTTCCGGGTCCATGCCGTCGTTCATCGCCTGGTGCAGGAGTGCGGCGAAGAGGTACTCGGAATCCGTTTCCAGTGCCCGCATGAGGGCGATCCGGGCCCCGACCGCGTCCCCGGTGCACCAGGCGACCCAGCCGGCCAGGGTGAGCGGCGGGGCGGCGTGCCCCTCGTAGGCGCCGACGCAGCGCCGGGCCAGGGCGCGCCACAGGCGCAGGGCCGGTGCGGCGTCGGGGCCCTCCATCCAGGCGGCGAGTGTGTCCCGCAGCGGCAGGTCCTGAAGTCCGAGGATCATCCGGGCCGCCTCGTCGGAGGTGATCAGCGCGTCGTCGCGCTCGTCCGCCGCGTCCACGGGATCGACCCGCTCGATCCGCTCGGCATGTTCATCGCGGTTGTCGCGGTTGTCGCGGTCGTCGCGGCTTCGCTGGGCCGGGATCGCCGCCCGGTGCGGTGACCGGCGCAGTCGGCTCAGGAGCCGTCGCGCCAGCTCCAGCGTCTCCTGGCGCACGGACTCCGCCTCCGGCCCCAGCAGCTTGGGCATCAGCGCCGCGGCCGCCGCGTCCAGCTCCCTCACCTGGCGGGCCACCGCCGGGCCGCGCAGCGGGCGGATCCGGCGCTCCAGCGCGCGCTGGGTGCCCTGGACCCGGATGCCGTTGACCGCCGAGGCCGCGGCCAGCGGGGTCGAGCCGGCCTCGGGGACGGGGGTGCCGTCCGCGTCGCAGCAGCCGGAGCGGACGCAGATGTAGGACCAGAAGCGGCGCTCGGCGAGGTACAGCGCCTCGCACACCGGGATCTCCCGGGCCCCGCAGGCGATCCGCAGCAGCTGGGCGAGGGGCCGCAGCCGTTCCATTCCCTCGCGGCCGGTCCACGGTGCGTCGGCGTCCGGGCAGAGGTAGAGGACCGCGCCGGTCAGCTCCTCGGGTCCTGGCTCTCCACCGGTCGCCAGGGCGGAGGCCAGTGCCTCGGCGTGGGCTGGCCATTCGGCGGGGTCGGCGGGCAGGGTGGCGCGGATCCGGCCGACGACCCGGCTGCGCGGCCCGTAGAGCCCGGCGATCACGATGCAGTCCTCCGGGTGGTAGCCGAGCAGGTACGGGAGGGCGTCGGCGAGGTCACCGGGGTTGCGCAGGACGACGTCGGCGTCGAGAGCGGTGACGGGCTGGACGGTGTTGCCGTGTGGAGTCATGCCATGACTGTGCCTGACATCAGCGGATTCTTGCTGAAAGTTATCCACAACCCCACTCATATTGTTTCATTTTGGGATTGTCCCTCCGGTTTTCCACAGGGCTCATTCGCTTCCGGACCGGCTTTCCGTTTGCATGGGGGCATGGAGCAGCAGACCACCGCGGGATCCACCCCGACCGCCCCGACCGACACCGAGGACCTGCGCACGGCGGCGGACACCGTCCTCGCGCGGCTGGTGGGCGACCCCACCGGCACAGCCCGGCTGCGCACCGACCAGTGGCGCGCCGTGGAAGCGCTGGTGGCCCACCGGCGCCGGGCCCTGGTCGTCCAGCGCACCGGCTGGGGGAAGTCCGCCGTCTACTTCGTGGCCACCGCGCTGCTGCGCGAACGGGGCGACGGCCCCACCGTGATCATCTCGCCGCTGCTCGCCCTCATGCGTAACCAGATCGAGGCCGCCCAGCGGGCCGGCATCACCGCCCGCACCATCAACTCCGCCAACCCCCAGGAGTGGGCCGGCATCCGGGCGGAGGTCGCGGCCGGTGACGTGGACGTCCTGCTGGTCTCTCCCGAGCGGCTCAACTCCCCCGACTTCCGTGACGACGTCCTTCCCGAACTCGCCTCATCCACCGGGCTGCTGGTCGTCGACGAGGCCCACTGCATCTCCGACTGGGGCCACGACTTCCGCCCCGACTACCGGCGGCTGCGCACCCTGCTGTCCGAGCTGCCCGCCGGAGTACCGGTGCTGGCCACCACCGCCACCGCCAACGCCCGGGTGACCGCCGACGTCGCCGAACAGCTGGAGACCGCCGCCGGGCCCGACGGCGGCACCCTCGTGCTGCGCGGCCCGCTCGAACGCGAGAGCCTGCGGCTCTCCGTCCTGCGCCTGCCCGACGCCGCCCACCGGCTCGCCTGGCTGGACGGACATCTGGAGCAGTTGCCGGGGTCCGGCATCATCTACGCCCTCACCGTCGCCGCCGCCGAGGAGGTCACCGCCTATCTGCGCGCCCGCGGCCACCGGGTCGCCTCCTACACCGGCCGCACCGAGAACGCCGACCGCGAGGCCGCCGAGGCCGATCTGCTCGCCAACCGGGTCAAGGCCCTGGTCGCCACCTCCGCGCTCGGCATGGGCTTCGACAAACCCGACCTCGGCTTCGTGGTGCATCTGGGCTCCCCCTCCTCCCCCATCGCCTACTACCAGCAGATCGGCCGCGCCGGCCGCGCCCTCGACCAGGCCGAGGTGCTGCTGCTCCCCGGTCCGGAGGACGAGGCGATCTGGCGGTACTTCGCCTCCCTGGCCTTCCCGCCCGAGGAACAGGTCCGCCACACCCTGGCGGTCCTGGCCGAAGCGGGGGCGCCGATGTCCCTCCCCGCCCTGGAGCCACGCGTCGACCTGCGCCGCTCCCGGCTGGAGATGATGCTCAAGGTGCTCGATGTGGACGGCGCGGTGCGCCGCGTGCGCGGGGGCTGGGCCGCCACCGGAGCCCCCTGGGAATACGACACGGAACGCTACGCCTGGGTGGCCCGGCAGCGCGCGGCCGAGCAACAGTCCATGCGGGACTACGTCACGGCGGCC
>NZ_JBHWJL010000225.1:0-8817 GCF_042731495.1 Streptomyces sp. NPDC059853 | reverse complement strand
CGAGGTTGCCGCAGGTGGCTCGGGTCGGCACAGCGGACGGCGGGGCTGAGGGCGGCGCCGCCCCGGACGAGCACACCGTGGCCGGGCTGGTGGCGGCGGCCGGGGCCGCCCCGTCCCTGTTCAACGCCCAGCCCTGGCGTTTCCGCTATCTGCGCGACGCCGTCACCCTCCAGCTGCGCGCCGCCCTGGACCGCACCCTCCCGCACGCCGACCCGCACGGCCGCGCCCTCCACCTGGGCTGCGGCGCCGCCCTGTTCAACCTGCGGGTGGCCGCGGCCGCCGCCGGGTGGGAACCGGTCGTCACCCTGCTTCCCGACCCGTACGACCCGCGGCTGCTGGCCACCGTCCGGCTGGCCACCGCCGTCTCCCCCGACCGGGAGCTGGCCCGGCTGCGCCCCGCCATCCCGGAGCGGCGCAGCAGCCGGCAGCCGTTCCGCGACGAACTGGTGCCCGAGCCGGTACGGGCCGAGCTGCGCCGCGCCGCCCAGCTGGAGGGCGCCCAGCTGCACTTCCCGTCCGCCTGGCATGTGCGGGCCATCCTCGAACTCGTCAGGGACGCCGAGGGCCGCGACCGCGACACCCCCGCCCGGGCCGAGGAGCGCGCACGCTGGACGCGCGCCGCCGACGCCGCCGGGACCGCCACCGACGGGCTGCTGGAGGAGGCGCTGGGCCCGCGCCTCGGGTACGGCGGTTTCCCGGTGCGGGACGCCACCGCCCGGCGCAGCGCCTTCGCGGCGGGCGACCCCACCCCGTACGAGGAGGAGCCGCAGCTGGCGCTGCTCGGCACCGGCGAGGACCGGCCGGCGGACTGGCTGCGGGCCGGCCAGGCGATGGAGAGGGTGCTGCTGCTGTCCACCGGGTACGGGCTGTCCACCGGGCTCACCACCCAGGTGCTGGAGTGGTCCGAGCTGCGCTGGCCGGTGCGCGACCCGGAGTCGGGCATGGGGCAGGTGCAGATGGTGATCCGGCTCGGATACGGGCCGCCGGTGCCGGCCTCCCCGCGCCGCCCGGTGGACCAGATCCTGGAGACCGGCTGACCCACGGGCGTGCCCCGCCCGTCACTACAGTGGCGGGCATGAGCGCCGAGCACCCGCCCCCCGGGCACCCGCACTCCGGTACCCGCACCGGCACCCCCGTCCGTACCGCCGCCGTGCCCGTCTCCGCGGTCCTGCGGCTGCGCGCCGAGGTGCTGCGGCCGGGCCTGCCCCCGGAGCGCGCGGAGTTCGCCGAGGACCGGCGGCCGGGCACCGTCCACCTGGCCGCGTACGCCGGGGAGACGGGCACGGAGGTGCTGGGCTGCATCACGCTGTTCGCCGACCCGCTGCCCGGCGACGCCACCGCCCACCGCTTCCGCGGCATGGCCACCGACCCCGCCGTGCGCGGCCGGGGGTACGGCGCGGCGCTGCTGGCCGCGGCCGAGGCCGAGGCGGCGGCGCGCGGCGCCGGGACGCTGTGGTGCAACGGACGCACCGGCGCCCGCGGCTTCTACGAGCGGCACGGGTACACGGTGCTCGGCGAGGAGTTCCTGATCGAGGGGGTCGGTCCGCACTACGTCTTCATCCGGCGGCTTGCTCCCCGGGCATAACACCCCATATGCGGTTACGTTGCTCATGGAGGTGCATGAGCGATGGCCAAGCAGACCGTGGCGGAGCAGTTCGTCGACACCCTGGTGCGCAGCGGGGTGCGCCGCCTGTACGGCGTCGTCGGGGACAGTCTCAACCCCGTCGTCGACGCCATCCGGCGCAACCGCTCCATCGACTGGGTCCAGGTCCGGCACGAGGAGACCGCCGCCTTCGCGGCCGGCGCCGAGGCCCAGATCACCGGCCGGCTCGCCGCCTGCGCCGGCTCCTGCGGCCCGGGCAATCTGCACCTCATCAACGGCCTGTACGACGCGCACCGCTCCATGGCCCCGGTGCTCGCCCTCGCCTCCCACATCCCCTCCAGCGAGATCGGCACCGGCTACTTCCAGGAGACCCACCCCGACCAGCTGTTCCGCGAGTGCAGCCACTACTGCGAGCTGATCTCCAACCGGCGGCAGATGCCCCGCGTCCTGCAGACCGCCGTCCAGCACGCGGTCGGCCGGGGCGGGGTCAGCGTGATCGCCCTGCCCGGGGACATCGCCGGTGAGCAGGTCGCCGACCGTCCCGAGGAACACGCCCTGGTCACCAGCCGTCCCGCCGTCCGCCCGGCGGACGGCCAGATCGAGGAACTGGCGCGGATGGTGGACGAGGCCGACCGGGTGACGCTGTTCTGCGGCAGCGGCACGGCGGGCGCGCACACCGAGGTGATGCGCTTCGCCGAACGCGTCAAGGCGCCGGTGGGCCACGCGCTGCGCGGCAAGGAGTGGATCCAGTACGACAACCCGTACGACGTCGGCATGAGCGGCCTGCTCGGCTACGGCGCGGCGTACGAGGCCACCCACGAGTGCGATCTGCTGATCCTGCTGGGCACGGACTTCCCGTACAACGCGTTCCTGCCGGACGGCACCCGGGTGAAGATCGTGCAGGTGGACGTCCGCCCCGAACACCTCGGCCGCCGCTCCACGCTCGACCTCGCGGTGTGGGGCGATGTGAAGGAGACGCTGGACTGCCTGACGCCGAAGGTCCGCGTCAAGACCGACCGCCGTTTCCTGGACCGGATGCTCAAGAAGCACGCCGAGGCGCTGGAGGGGGTGGTCAGCGCCTACACCCGGAAGGTGGAGAAGCACGTCCCGATCCACCCGGAGTACGTGGCCTCGGTGCTGGACGAGGAGGCGGCGGACGACGCGGTGTTCACGGTGGACACCGGCATGTGCAACGTGTGGGCGGCGCGCTACCTCACCCCGAACGGGCGGCGGCGGGTGATCGGCTCCTTCAGCCACGGCTCGATGGCCAACGCGCTGCCGCAGGCGATCGGCGCCCAGTTCACCGACCGGCGGCGGCAGGTGATCTCGATGTCGGGCGACGGCGGGTTCACGATGCTGATGGGCGACTTCCTCACCCTGGTGCAGTACGACCTGCCGGTGAAGGTGGTGCTCTTCAACAACTCGACGCTCGGCATGGTGGAGCTGGAGATGCTGGTGGCGGGCCTGCCCGCGTACGGCACCGGCAACCACAACCCCGACTTCGCGGCCATCGCGGAGGCGGCCGGGGTGCGCGCCCAGCGGGTGGAGAAGCCGAAGGACCTGCGCGGCGCCCTGCGGTCGGCGTTCCGGCACAAGGGCCCGGCGCTGGTGGACGTGGTCACCGATCCGCACGCGCTGTCGATCCCGCCCAAGATCAAGGCCGAGATGGTGACGGGCTTCGCCCTGTCGGCGAGCAAGATGGTGCTGGACGGCGGCGTCGGCAAAATGGTGCAGATGGCCCGCTCGAACCTCCGCAACATCCCGCGCCCGTAAACCTGAATGCGCTGATCATCCTTTCGGATGGCTCTACGGTGGAGTCGGCGGGAAGCGCGCCGGCCGAACCTAGGGTGAGGAGACGGAGCATGCCAGATCCGGTCCGAAGGAGGTTCGTGGTGACTGCCGTGCTGGAACGGTCGACGCCGGTCGTAGCCGACGACATCGTCCCCGGGGAGTTCGAGGACCTGCTGCGCATCCTGCAGGACCTGGACACGCCGGATGGCTGCAAGGCCGAGATCATCAAGGGGGCGATCGTCGTGACGCCTTGGCAGCGGCCCTACTACTTCCGGGCCATGGAAAGTCTGAGGGAACGCCTGGCGCCCCATGCTCCCGAAGGCCACCGGGTCAGCAGTTCGCCCTTCCTGTTCGCCTTTCCGGCTGCCAAGCGCGCCTTCGGACCGGATCTCTACGCGGCGGACAGCGCCGCCTTCGAACAGTTGCAGGGGCCCGTCAATGGAGCGGCGCTCTCCCTGGTCGCCGAGCTGACCTCGCCATCCACGCGTGAGCAGGACGTCCAGGACAAGCTCGCCGTGTACGGCCGCCATGTTCCGGTGTATCTGCTGCTCGACATGCAGGACGAGGAAGCCACCGTGTTCTGGGAGGTCTCCCCGAACGGTTACCGCGCGTACCGGAGTGTTCCCTTCGGGCAGCCGCTGAGGATTCCCGAGCCGTTCGGCTTCGACCTGGACACGTCGGACTTCGGACGTCCGGCCGGTGGCCCCGGCCGGTGAGGCCGTACCGCTGTCGGCGGCCGGTCGTAGACTCTCGGTGTGGCGGGCAGGATCAATGACGACGATGTGAAGGCGGTACGGGACGCGGTCCCGATTGACTCCGTCGTGTCCGAATACCTCCAGCTGCGCAGCGCGGGCGGGGGGAACCTGAAGGGCCTGTGCCCGTTCCACGACGAGAAGTCCCCCTCGTTCCAGGTGTCGCCCAGCAAGGGGCTCTTCCACTGCTTCGGCTGCCAGGAGGGCGGCGACAGCATCAGCTTCCTGATGAAGCTGGAGCACCTCACCTTCGCCGAGGCCGTCGAGCGGCTGGCCGCCCAGGCCGGGATCACCCTCCGCTACGAGCAGGGCGGGTACAACACGCACCGGCAGCAGGGCGAGCGCACCCGGCTGCTGGAGGCGCACAAGGTGGCCGCCGCGTTCTTCGCCGAGCGGCTGGCCTCGCCGGAGGCGGAGATCGGGCGCCGGTTCCTCCAGGAGCGCGGGTTCGACGAGCAGGCGGCGGCCCACTTCGGGGTCGGGTACGCGCCCGGCGGCTGGGATCAGCTGGTGCGGTATCTGCGCGGCCGGGGGTTCACCGACCGGGAGCTGCTGACCTCCGGCATCGCCCAGGACGGCCGGCGCGGCCCGATCGACCGCTTCCGGGGCCGGCTGGTGTGGCCGATCCGCGACATCACCGGCGAGGTGGTGGGCTTCGGCGCCCGGCGGCTGCGCGAGGAGGACACCGGCCCGAAGTACCTCAACACCCCGGAAACCCCCATCTACCAGAAGTCCCGGGTGCTCTACGGCATCGATCTGGCCAAGCGCGACATCGCCAAGGACAACCGCGCCGTGGTCGTCGAGGGGTACACCGACGTCATGGCCTGCCACCTGGCCGGCATCACCACCGCCATCGCCACCTGCGGCACGGCGTTCGGCGGCGAGCACATCAAGATCCTGCGCCGGGTGCTGATGGACGACAGCAGTTCGCACCGGGCGGGCGAGGTCGTCTTCACCTTCGACGGGGACGCGGCCGGGCAGAAGGCGGCGCTGCGCGCCTTCGACGAGGACCAGCGGTTCGCGGCCAGGACCTCGATCGCGATCTCGCCCGGCGGCATGGACCCGTGCGATCTGCGGCTGGCCCACGGCGACGCCGCCGTCGCGGAGATGATCGAAAACCGCTCGCCGCTGTTCGAGTTCGCGCTCCGGTCGGTCATCCAGCGGCACAATCTGGACACGGCGGAGGGCCGTTCCGCCGCCCTTGAGCACGCCACCCCCATCGTGGCCCGGATGAAGGACTCCTCCATCCAGCACGAGTACGCGGTGCGGCTCGCCGGCCTGGTCGGCATCCCGGACGAACGGTTCGTCGTCCAGCGGGTGGCCCAGCTGGCCCGCTGGGAGCGGGAGCGCAAGCAGCGCGGCGAGGCACCGGGCGCCGGACGCCGCTCCACCCCGGCCCCCGTCCCCGCTGTCCCCGAACGGCGCGGCCCGGCCGTCGACCCGGGCAACCCGGCCCACCAGGTGGAACGCGAACTCCTCAAGCTCGCCCTCCAGTACCCGCACCTGGTGGCGCCCGCCTTCGACGCGTACGAGGAGAGCGAGTTCACCGCGCCGCCCTACGCGGTGGTGCGGCGCGCCATCGCGGCGGCCGGCGGCGTCACCGACGCCGACGAGAGCCTGGTGACCCGGGTCCTGGACGCGGCACCCGACGACACGGTGCGCGTCCTCATCCGCGAGCTGACCGTGGAGGCGCCGCTGACCTCCCGCACCCCCGACGAGCGGTACGCCGGGGAGCACCTGGTCCGGGTCCGGCTGGCCGCCGTCGAACAGCGCATGCGCGACCTGGAGATCGTCGCCCGCCGCATCGAGGCCCAGTCCGCGAACAGCCAGGCGGCCGGGGAACGCCAGCAGCTGTGGACGCTCCAGCAGTACCGCACCGCCTTGCAGGCCCGGGGCCCGGCCGCGCTGTACGGCTGACCGGCCGCCGCCCACCCGGGAACGTGAACCCCGTGTAACAGCGGGGTAATTGGGCATAGCACACCAGGAGCCGCCAGCACAGAAAATGGACGCATGCCTCTCGTGACCGGGTCCCCCACTCCCACCGGTCGCGACCACCGTGGAGGTCGCCCGTGTCGCCCGTGCAGAGCCAGATCCTCGACGCCCCGGCACCGGCCGTTCCGGTGCTGAAGCCATCCCCGCCCACCACGGCCGCGGGCGCCTCGGCGGACCTCTTCCGCCAGTACCTGCGGGAGATCGGCCGCATCCCGCTGCTGACGGCGGCCGAGGAAGTGGAACTGGCCCGCCGCATCGAGGCGGGCCTTTTCGCCGAGGAACGGCTGGCAGCCGCCGCGGAGGCGGGGGAGCCGTGGGACCCCCGGCTCGCACTCGACCTCGACCAGCTCGTGGTCCGCGGGCGCCGGGCCAAGCGGCAGCTCATCGAGGCGAACCTGCGGCTGGTCGTCTCGGTGGCGAAACGGTACATCGGGCGCGGCCTGACCATGCTGGACCTGGTGCAGGAGGGCAACCTCGGACTGATCCGCGCGGTGGAGAAGTTCGACTACGCGCGCGGCTTCAAGTTCTCGACGTACGCCACGTGGTGGATCCGCCAGGCGATGTCACGGGCGATCGCCGACCAGGCCAGGACCATACGGGTCCCGGTGCACGTGGTCGAGCTGATCAACCGGGTGGTGCGGGTCCAGCGCCGGGTCCTCCAGGAACGCGGGTACGAGCCGTCCCCGGCGGAGGTCGGCATGCTGCTGGGCCTGACGGCGGCCCGCGTCACCGAGATCCTGCGGCTCGCCCAGGACCCCATCTCCCTCCAGTCCCCGGTGGGGGAGGAGGACGACGTCAACCTCGGCGACCTCATCGAGGACGTCGACATCCCCTCCCCGGCCGAGTCGGCGGCGTTCCTGCTGCTGCGGGAACAGCTGGAAGCGGTGCTGTCCACGCTCGGCGACCGCGAACGGCGGGTCGTGGAACTGCGGTACGGCCTCACCGACGGCCGGCCCCGCACCCTGGAGGAGATCGGGCGGCTGTTCGGCGTCACCCGGGAACGGATCCGGCAGATCGAGCACAAGACCCTGGGCAAGCTGCGGGACCACGCGTACGCGAACCAGCTGCGCGGCTACCTGGACTGACCTCGGGCGGACAAGGTCCGTTGGTGAGAGGCCGCGGCTGCGCCGCCGAGCGTGCGGAGTTCACTGTACCTACGGGTATGTACACTGCTGGCATGAGCACTGCGGAACGTCTCATCGAGAGCACGCGCGAACTGCTGTGGGAACGCGGTTACACCGGCACCAGCCCGAAGGCGATCCAGCAGCGGGCCGGCGCCGGGCAGGGAAGCATGTACCACCACTTCGCCGGGAAACCGGACTTGGCGATCGCCGCGATCCGGCGCACCGCCGAGGAGATGCGGGCCAGGGCCGAGGATCAGTTCTCCGCACCGGGGACCGCGGTGGATCGCATCACCGCGTACCTGCGCCGGGAGCGGGAGGTCCTCAAGGGCTGCCCGATCGGGCGCCTCACCCAGGACCCGGAGGTCATGGCCGATCCCGCGCTGCGGGCCCCGGTCGAGGAAACCCTTGCCTGGCTGCGGGGACGCCTTGCCGACGTGCTGGCCGAGGGACGCGAGCGCGGCGAACTGGATGCCGTGCTGGACGCGCGGGCGACGGCCGCGACGGTCGTCGCGGTGCTGCAGGGCGGCTATGTCCTGGCTCGCGCCGCCGACTCGGTGGAGCCCTTCGACCAGGCGATCACCGGGGTGCTGGCTCTCCTGGCCGCGCAGGTCTCCCCCGCCCACGAGTAGGGAGGACCCGCGTTTCCTGCGGGTGTCTCCCCAACGCCGTGATCCGCCGCCGTCGCGCCACCCCGATGAGTCGCCGGCGCGGCATGGACGGACGAGCGCGCCGCGCCCGGGGAAGCCTCGCGCTCGCGGGTCGGCAGCCCACTGAACACTTACGAGGAAGGCGTCATCGTCCGTGTACGCGAAGCAGTACGAGATCACCCTGCCCGCCGGCTACGACATGAGGATCATCCGTGAGCGGGTCGCCGAGGGCGGCCACCTCCTCGACGACCGGGCCGGACTGGGACTGAAGGCGTACGTCATCCGGGAACGCGGCGCCGACGGGTCGCCGGTGAACCAGTACGCCCCCATCTACCTGTGGAACGACACCGGTGCCATGGCTCACTTCCTCGTCGGGGGCGGAGGGTTCCAGAACATCGTCCGGGACTTCGGCCGCCCCGTCGTCCGGCACTGGACCGGCATCGCCTGCCAAGCCGGGCCCGCCCGCTCAGTACCTCCCCGAGCGGCCTCGCGCCGTCTCATCCCGATACCCCACCGCGCGGACCCGGACAGCACCGGACGGGGCCTGTCCACGCTGATCGAACGGGAAGTCGAACAACTGCGCCGGCTCTCCGGACACGACGGCGCGCACACCGCTGTACTGGCCTTCGACCCCCACCATTGGCACCTGCTGCGGTTCGTGGTGTGGGCCGACTCCTCCGCGCCGGACGAGGAGGCGACCGAGCGCTACGAGGTGCTGCACCTGTCCGCTCCCGGACTGGGCGATCTGCCGGAGGGCCGGAGCTGGTAGCGCCCGCCCCTCCGTTCTCGCCGCCAGGCCGTCTCTTGTGGATCTTCGGGGATCGGGCCGCGTTGTCGGATGCGGTGCGTCGCGAGGCGCCGGAGTGCCCTCAGGGTGGTGTCCTTCGGGCAGTCCGGCAACGCGGCGA
>NZ_JBHWJL010000224.1:0-8898 GCF_042731495.1 Streptomyces sp. NPDC059853 | reverse complement strand
GGCCTTCGGCCGGGAGGTGCCCCCCGTAGCCGGCGGCGCGGCCCCGCGACGATCCACAAGAGACGGCCTACGTCGCCTCGGTGACGGCCGCCCGCGCCGTGTCGTCCGGGTCCTCGTCGTCCCCCGCCGGGGCCGGCTCGGGCACCTCCGGCAGCTCCGCCGCCAGATCGGCCGCCGCGCGCACCAGCGGCAGCGCCAGCAGCGCCCCGGTGCCCTCGCCGACCGTGACACCGTGGTCCAGCAGCGGGTCCATGGCCATCCGGTCCAGCGCCTTCGCCTGCCCCGGCTCACCGCTCGCCTGGCCCGCCACCCACCAGTCGGGGGAGCGGAACGCGATCCGCTGCGCCACCAGCGCGCACGCCGCCGAGACCACCCCGTCCAGAATCACCGGGGTGCGGCGTACCGCGCTCTGCAGCAGAAAACCCGTCATGGCCGCCAGATCGGCGCCGCCCACGGCGGCGAGCAGCGCCAGCTGGTCGCCCAGGATGGGCCGGCCCCGGCGCAGCCCGTCCCGGATCGCGGCGCACTTGCGCATCCAGGCCAGGTCGTCGATACGGATGCCGCCGCGCCCGGTGACGACCGAGGCGTCGGTGCCGCACATCGCGGCGATGAGCACCCCGGCCGGGGTGGTGCCGCCGACCGAGATGTCGCCCAGGAGCAGCAGATCCGTCCCGGAGTCGGCCTCCTCGTCGGCGACGGCCATCCCGGCGCGGAACGCCTGCTCGGCCTCCTCGCGGGTCAGCGCGTCCTCGATGTCGAGGCGGCCGGAGCCACGCCGTACCCGGTACCGGGTGACGTCCTCGGGCAGGTCCTCCGCCGGGCAGTCCAGCGAGGTGTCCACGATCCGCAGCGGCACCCCGGCCCGCCGGGCGAGGATCGCCGCCGGAGCGGTGCCCTCCAGGGCGGCCCGCACCAGGGTCACCGCACTGCCCGCGGGGCGGGCCGAGACGCCGAGTTCCGCTACCCCGTGGTCGCCGGCGAACAGCACGGCCTTGGGCGCCTCGATCGCGGTCACCGGCACCCGCCCCTGGGCGGCGGCCAGCCACCCGCCGAGATCGTCGAGCCGGCCGAGTGCCCGGACGGGGAACCCGATCCGGGCCCGCCGGCCCTCGGCTTCCCGCCGCAGCTTGGCACTTGGCCGCTCGATGAGGTCGCCGAAGGCATCGAGATTCAGACCACCGTCGCTCATGCGGTAGAGGCTACCGTCCGGTCACCGCGCCGCACGGGGCCGCTTCCCGCCCACCGCCGGCCGGGCGCTGGGGTGACGGCACCACACCGGGGCTCGGCGCGACGCGCCGGGCGCACGGGCAAGCCGGTGGCACCGGGAGCGGACAGCCTCCGCGGGCCCGCGTCACCTCCCGGGCGTCCCGAACCCACCGGCTACGCCGTTCGCGCCGGTCCGGTGGCCCGGCCCCGCCTCATGGGGTGCGTGCCGGTGACGGCCCGTCACGCGCGGTGGGGGCCGGCCCATGGACCGTCCGGCACCAGCGAGCGGAGGACGTCCAACAGGTGCGGGGGCTCGACCGGCTCGTGCGGTGAGCCCAGCTCCGGCCACTCGATCCAGCTGTGCGTGTCCAGGGTGACCTGTTCGTCGGGCAGCAGACCGGTCCGCGTCAGCGGGGGCCGCTCGGCCGTGAACCGTGCGACGAAGAAGTGCTCCGGCCCGACGAACCGCTTGCCGTTCCACTGGAAGTCCCGGTCCACCGGCACCCCCGGGCCGAGGACTGCGGCCGGGTCGAGTCCGGTCTCCTCGGCCAGTTCCCGCCGTGCCGCCTCCAGCGGCGTCTCGCCCGGCTCGATCCCGCCGCCGGGCGGCTCCCACAGCCACCTCCCGTCGAACGGATCACGCCAGCGCAGCAGAAGGACACGATGAGCGGCGTCCAGACAGATGACCCGGGCGGCGGGCCGGTGCGTCGTCTCCACCATGCCGACAGTAGGCGGTGCCGGGGCACCGTTCCACACCCCCGCCGACCGGGCGGCGACCCGTTCAGGGGCGCAGGGTCAGCACCGTGCCCGCCACCGCCAGCAGTACCTGTTCGCACTCGGCCGCCACCGCCGCGTTCAGGCGGCCCAGTTCGTCGCGGAAGCGGCGGCCCGCCGGGGTGGCCGGGACTATGCCCGCCCCCACCTCGTTGCTCACCAGCACCACCGTCCGGCGCGTGGCCCGTACCGCCGCCACCAGCGCCCGCGTACGCGCCGTCAGTTCCGGCAGCGCGGCGCCCGGCTCGGCCTGCCAGGCGCCCGTCCGGTCCATCGCGTCGGTCAGCCACAGCGCCAGACAGTCGATCAGCAGCGGCGGGCCGTCCGGCACCTCCAGCAGCGGCACCAGGTCGCAGGTCTCCGCCGTCGTCCAGCCGCCCGGCCGCCGTTCGCGGTGGGCGGCGATCCGGCGCTGCCACTCGCTGTCCGCCGGGCGGCGCCCGCCGGTGGCCACGTAGGCGACGTCGGGGTACGCGGCCAGCCGCCGTTCCGCCTCGGCCGATTTGCCCGACCGGGCGCCGCCCAGCACCAGGGTCCGCCGGGGCGGCTCGGGCACGTCCTGGAAGTCGCCGACCGGCAGCGTCGTCCCGTCCGGCGCCACCCGCGCGCCCGCCGCCGCCAGCCGGCGGTGCAACTCCGCGCCGGGCGGCACGTCGTGGTCCACGTGCACCGCCAGGACATCGGTGGCCCAGGTCACCGCCCCGGCCGCCCGCAGCCGGGCCAGGGCCTCGGGGCGGCCGGTGACGTCCAGCAGGCACAGGTCGTACGCCGGTCCGCCGGCCGGCAGTCCGGCGGGCGCGGCGCCGGGTGGCAGATAGAGGAGCCGGCCTCCGCCGGGGCCGGTCACCGCGTACCCGGTGCCGGGCACGTCCAGGGCCAGCGCCCGCACCCGGTGCCCGGTGAGCAGCGCCAGTTCCTTGCCGTCGGGTACCCGCACGGGCGCCGGAAGGTCCGCGGGCACCTCCACCCCCGGTGAGGACTGCGGGTGGGTGAGCAGGACCTGCCGTACCCCGTGCAGCGTCTGGCCGGCGCGGGCGGCGGCCAGCGCGGGGCCGGGGGTGAGGTCGAGCAGCAGCACCCCGTCGATCAGCAGGGCCGTCGCGTTGCGCGCGTCGGGGCCGAGCGCCCGCGCGCACGAGGCGCAGGGGCAGCCGGGGCGGGGGAGGCCGGCGGGGGCGCCGGTGCCGAGGAGAGTGACGTCCACGCCCGCATCCTCTCGCCATCCGATCGCCTTCGCCGTCGCAGCCGCGCGTGGACCTGGTGTGATCTAGTCTGCGAACAGCGGTAGGCGCAGCGGCGTGCGGGCAGTACATACCGAGATCGGACTTGTGACAGCAGCGGAAGCGGAGGCGTCCATGGCGTGGGTGTGGCGGTTCGAGAAGGCGGACGGTTCGGTGGCTGTGACCGACTCCGACCCGGGCGACTTCGGTACGCAGGGGGACGCGGAGAGCTGGATCGGTGAGATCTGGAAGGACCTGCTGGACGAGGGCGTGGACCAGGTGACGCTGCTGGAGGACGGCAGCAAGGTGTACGGGCCGATGAGTCTGCACGAAGCGGCCGACGACAGCTGACCCGGTGCCCGGCCGGCCCGCCGGGGGCGTGGCCGAGGTGCCGCCGCCCGCGCCGCCCCGCCCGCCGGTTCCGGTCCGCCGACGGGTGGTTCACGGGCGGCCCCGGCCTGTCGTCCCGCGCCACCGCGGCCCCGTTCGGCACGATGACCGCACGCCCCCGGTGCACGGGGCGTGCGGACCCCGGAAGGCGGGCGGGACACCATGACGGACGGGCCGGGTACGACGGGCCGGCGCCGGTTGCTGCCCCGGGCGGTCCTGGCCGGGGCCCTGGCTCTGGGGGCGGCGGCCGTTCCGGGCGGGGCGGGCGCGGTCGTCGGCGGCGAACGGGCCGGTGGGGAGCACCCCTTCGTCGCGAGCGTCTTCCTGCGCGGTGACGGCGCGGGGGCCGGTGGCGGCGCGGACAGCCACCGCTGCGGCGGGTCGCTGATCGCGGCGCGGTGGGTCCTCACGGCCGCGCACTGCGTGCTCTCCGGGGGCGAGGCGATCGACGCCGCCGTCCTGGGGGTCCGGGTCGGTTCGCCGGACCGTACCCGGGGCGGTACCGAGGCGGGGGTGCGGCGGATCGTCGTCCACCCCGGCCACTCCCCGGCCACCCGCCACGCCGACCTGGCGCTGCTGCGGCTGGACCGCGCCGCCGGTCAGGAGCCGGTCGCGCTGTCCGCCGCGCCCCCCGCTCCGGGGGACGCGGTCCGGCTGGTCGGCTGGGGCTACCCGAGCGGCCGGGACCGGGAACTGCCGGCCGGGCTGCGCCGGGTCGACACCACGGTGACCGCCGACGCCGACTGCGTGGCGGGCACCGAGGACGACCTCACGGAGGGGGACTTCTGCCACAGCCCCGAGCCCGGAACCGGCAGCTGCAACGGTGACTCGGGTTCGCCGGTGCTCCGCTTCGAGGAGGGCCGCTGGCGGCAGCTCGGCGTCGTCTCCCGTGACCTCAACGCCGACCCGGAGCGGGTGGACTGCGGCGCGCTCCCCGGCGTGAGCCCGGGCGTTCCGCACCACGCCGGGTGGATCGCCGACGTCATCGGCGCCGGCTGAGCGTCCGGCGCCCGCCGGGCGGTGCCCGGGACCCCCGCCCCGGCCCGCCCCGCGGCCTCAGACCTCGCCCAGGGTCACCTCGGTGTCGTGCCGGTCCCCGTTGCGCAGGTAGCCCACCGTCACCTTGTCGCCCGGCTGCTGGGCGGCCAGCGCCTCCGACAGCGACCCCACGTCGGTGACCGGTTCGTCCCCGAGCCGTACCACGACGTCCCCGGCCCGCATGCCCGCCTTCGCCGCCGGGCCGTTCTCCGTCAGGTCGACCACCGCCGCGCCGATCGGCTGGAAGCCGTCGCCCAGGATGGTCCGGACGGTCACCCCGAGCGCCGCCCGTCCCGACCGGGTCACCTCGCCGTTCTCGATCATCTGGTCCGCCAGGTCGGTGACCGTGCGCGCCGGGATGGCGAATCCGATGCCGGGCGCCTGCCCGCCGCCCAGCTGCGGGTCGCGGGCCGCCAGGGTCGGGATGCCGATCACCTCGCCCTGGAGGTTCACCAGCGCGCCCCCGCTGTTGCCGGGGTTGATCGCCGCCGAGGTCTGCACCATGTCGCCGAGCGTCGTGCCGCCCTCACCCTCGCTGACCGAGCGGCCCACCGCCGACACGATGCCCTGGGTGACGCTGGAGGACAGGCCGAGCGGGGCGCCCATCGCCAGCACGATCTGGCCCACCTCCACCCGGCCGCTGTCCCCGAACGTGGCGGGCCGCAGCCGGTCCGGCGGGTCGTCCAGCACGACGACGGCGAGATCCTGCGGGGGATAGGTGGCCACCACGGTGGCGGGCAGCGGCTGCTGCTGGTCCGCCAGCAGCACCTCGAACGTCTTCTGCTCGCCGACCACGTGCGCGTTGGTGACGATGTGGCCGTCGCCGTCGTAGATGATCCCGGAGCCGAGACCGTCCGCCGTGGTGATCTGTACGACCGAGGGCAGCACGTCGGACACCACCTGCTGGTACGCGTCCTCCAGGGCCCCGGCGTCCGCGCGCGGCGCGATGTCGGTGGCCGGCGTCGAACGCTCCGTCGTGGTGCAGCCGGCCGGCAGCACGCAGACGGCGCCGAGCGCGAGGGCGGTGAGGAGGCGCGAGGGGAAGCCGGAGGGCCCGGGGATCATCGGCGTCATACAGCGGATTCTCACCGCGCACGCCCCCGCGGCGGCGCAGGAGCGCTACGCCATTGCGGGGGCGTGTGGTGCGTGCGGGTGAACGGGCGGCCTCAGCGGCCGGTGCGGGGCGCCTCGCCCCGCTTGATCTGCGGCTTCGGCAGCCGCATCCGGCGCATCTGGAGGGCGCGCATCAGGGCGTAGGCCCGCGCACCGCGGTGGCTCTCGTTGGGGAAGTGCTCGCGCAGCTCCTTCTTCAGCCGCCGCGAGGAGACCACGAAGTCCATGATGATCATCAGGATGACGCCCAGCCACAGCAGCATCGCGATCGGCGCCGCCGCCGGGATCATGCTCAGCACCAGGATGATCACGGCGATCGGCAGGAAGTACTCCGCGACGTGCCACTTGCTGTCGGTGAAGTCGCGCGCGTACCGCCGCACCGGGCCCCTGTCGCGCAGCGGCAGATGCCGCTCGTCGCCGCTCAGCAGCGCCTCGCGCTGCTTGGCGAGGGCGGCCTTGCGGGCCTCGCGCTGCCGCTTGGCGGCCTCCTTGCGGGAAGCCGGCGGCTTCACGACGGCGCGCCGCAGGGCCTCGGCCTCGCTGCGCTTGGGGGTGGGCCGCCCCTTGGGCGCCTGGGCGTCACGGATCTGCGGCTCGGCCACCGTCGCGGGGGCCTGCTCTTCTTTGGCACGGCTTCGGAACACGCCTCCAGGGTACGGGGTGGGCCGCGGGAAGCGTGAGCCCCCTGAGAGAACCCGGATCCGGCCTCCACCCTTCGCCGGACTCGGTCGGGTATCGATCCTCCTGCGGGATGACCCGATTCCGGGCCGGACCGTGCGCTAATGGGAAGGTGCCCCGTAGGCTAGGGGATCAAGCAGCACAATGGTCTTAGGTCCGAGTCCGTCATGAAGGGGGCGCCCAGGCCGATGAGTGGTTTGATGAAGCGGATGGGGATGATCTTCCGCGCGAAAGCCAACAAGGCCCTGGACCGGGCCGAGGACCCGCGCGAGACGCTCGATTACTCGTACCAGAAGCAGCTGGAGCTGCTCCAGAAGGTACGCCGCGGGGTCGCCGACGTGGCCACCTCCCGCAAGCGTCTGGAACTCCAGCTGAACCAGCTGAACGGCCAGTCCGCCAAGCTGGAGGAGCAGGGCAAGAAGGCGCTGGCGCTCGGCCGGGAGGACCTGGCCCGCGAGGCCCTGACCCGGCGCTCGGCGCTCCAGCAGCAGGTCTCCGACCTGCAGACGCAGCACGAGACGCTCCAGGCCGAGGAGAACAAGCTGACGCTGGCCGCCCAGCGGCTCCAGGCCAAGGTGGACGCCTTCCGCACCAAGAAGGAGACCATCAAGGCCACCTACACCGCGGCCCAGGCGCAGACCCAGATCGGCGAGGCGTTCTCCGGGATCTCCGAGGAGATGGGCGACGTCGGCCTGGCGATCCAGCGCGCGGAGGACAAGACGGCTCAGCTCCAGGCCCGTTCCGGCGCCATCGACGAGCTGCTGGCCTCGGGCGCCCTGGACGACCCGACGGGGACGTCCAAGGACGATCTGACCGCCGAGCTGGACCGGATCTCCTCCAACTCCGACGTGGAGCTGGAGCTGGAGCGGATGAAGGCCGAGCTGTCCGGCGGCAGCAGCGGCGGCCGGACCGCCATCGAGGGCGGCAACGGGTCCGCCGCGCGGGGCGACCAGCAGGAGTCCCCGCGGTTCGACAAGCAGTGACAGCCTGTCCGCGCTGAAGAACACCCCCGACTGGGACCAGGGCAAGGAGAGCGGTGTGATCGTACGGATCATGGGCGAGGGGCAGGTGAAGCTGGATGACAGCCACTTCCCCAAGCTCAATGAACTCGACGACGAGCTGACGGCCGAGGTCGAGGCGCATGACGAGGAGGGGTTCCGGCGGACGCTGACCGCGCTGCTGGACGCCGTCCGCAGCATGGGCACGCCCCTGGACGCCGACGCGCTCGAACCGTCCGATCTGCTGCTCCCCCCGCCCGACGCGAGCATCGACGAGGTCCGCGCGATGCTCACCGACGACGGTCTCATCCCGGACTGACGACGGCACCGACCCCGGCCGCGTGGCGCACGGCCGGTGCCGGACGGCGACCCCTGCTCGTACCCTGGCACCCGTGACTGCTTCGTCCGGCACCCTCGCCCGCCCCCGGCCCCGGCTGCATCCGCTGGTCGTGGACGCGCTGGTGGCGTCGGTGACGCTGCTGGTCGTCCTCATCATCTCCGTCACCACCAACAAGCACCCGGGCGCCAACCCGGCGGCCACCGGTGGGTTCGGCGAGCGCCCGCTGCCCCTCCACACGGTGGTCACGGCGCTGCTGGGCGCGGGGGCGCTGGTGCTGCGGCGCCGGTCGCCGGGCCCGGTGCTGTGCGCCACGCTGGTGCTGACGCTGGCCGAGCTGATCATGGGCACCGTCTCGCATCCGCCGGCCGAGCGGCACACCTCGATGATGGTCATGGTGGCGCTGGCCCTGTTCACGGTGGCCGCCGCCACCGACCGGGCCACCACGCTGCGGGTGGGCACCGGCACGCTCGCCCTGATCACGGTGGCCGGGATGCTGCTGGGCGCCCAGCCCTGGTACGCCTCGGAGAACTTCGGCATCATCGCCTGGACGGCGCTGGCGGCGCTGGCGGGCGACGCGGTACGGCACCGGCGGGCGGCCGTCGACGCGATACGGGAGCGGGCCGAGCGCGCCGAGGCCACCCGTGAGGAGGAGGCCCGCCGCCGGGTCGCCGAGGAGCGGCTGCGGATCGCCCGCGAACTGCACGATGTCGTCGCCCACCACATCGCCCTGGTCAATGTGCAGGCCGGGGTGGCCTCGCACGTCATGGACAGCCGCCCGGACCAGGCCAAGGAGGCGCTGGCCCAGGTGCGGCTGGCCAGCCGGCAGGCGCTCAGCGAACTCCAGACGACCGTCGGGCTGCTGCGGCACCGTGACGACCCGGTCGCCCCGACCGAGCCCACCAAGGGCCTGGCGGTGCTCGGTGATCTGGTGGACGGCTTCACCCGGGCCGGGATGGCGGTGAGCGTGGAACAGGCGGGGACGGACGAGCCGCCGCTGCCGTCCGCCGTGGACCTGGCCGCCTACCGGGTGGTGCAGGAGGCGCTCACCAATGTGCACAAGCACGCCGGGCCCGGCGCCAAGGCCCGGGTGCGGATCCTGCGCACCGGGCGGGGCGACGCGGCGCGGCTCGAGGTGACGGTG
>NZ_JBHWJL010000223.1:0-8911 GCF_042731495.1 Streptomyces sp. NPDC059853 | reverse complement strand
GGGCGGGCCGCCGGTCAGCTCACCGGGATCTCCTCGCCCCACGCGTCGACCAGCGTCCGGTCACCGATGGGGGAGTCGAGACCCAGTTCGCCGGTCTGCTCCTGGGCCACCATGACGCACGCCTCGTTCGCGTCGCCCGGTACCTCCTCGACCAGCACCCGCACCTCGTCCGCCGACTCCTCGGCGACCAGCCGGTACTCGGCACACACCCCGGTCCAGTAGGTCAGCTCCAAGGTGGTGTCCCCGGGCGCGTACGGCTCGACGCTCGTCCCGGCCGTGCCGGGCTCCCCGCCGCCGTCCGGGTGCGCCGGCTCGGTGCCGGGGCCGCTGTCCGTCCCGCCCGCGCCGTCACCCGAGCGCTGGGCGTACGCCGCGTCGTACTCCACCGCCGGGAGCTGAAGCGTGGTCTCGGTGCCGTCGCCCAGGACGATCGTGTAGGACCAGGCGGGCACCAGCAGCTCGGGACCGGCGTCGGCCCACAGCCACTGCATGAGCGCCTGCTCCGCCCCGGTCACCTCGGCGGACACCGCGCCGGGCCCCGTGATCACACCGGGCTCCCCGACCATGGCGCACACCGGCTCCACCGGAGCGGTGTCCTCGCCCGCCGGATCGCCGTCCACGGGCGGCATCTCCCCGGGGTACGACTCGGGCATCGTCTCGGGCAGGACCTCCGGCTCCAGCATCGGGCAGTCCGCCGGGTCCGGCTCCATCCGGGGCAGCTCCTGGACCGGGGGCAGCTCCGCGTTGCGCTGGTCCAGGAGCTCCTGGGCACCCAGCATGTCCTGCTCGCCGACGACCTCCGGGTCACTCAGCGCGCCGGAGGCGGTCACGACGGAGCCCTCCGGCCCGACCGCGATCTCGGTCTCCAGGCCGTACGCCCGCAGCCCGTCCACCTCGCGCGGGAAGACCAGCGTCCGGTTGCCGTCGCCGAACTCCACGCTCTCCACCGGGGCGTCCGCCAGCCCGAGCGCCTCCACCAGACCCGCGGCGGCCGCCAGCGCCTCCTCCTCGGACAGCGCCGGCTCCGCCGGCTCCGCGGGAGCGCCGTCGCTGCTCACCGCCTCGTCCGGGTCGTACGGCATCTCCTGCGTGTACAGGTCGTACGGACCGCTCTGGTAGTACCAGCGGCCGGTCTCCTCGGTCACGGACAGGGAGGGCCCGTCCGCGTCCGGTCCCGCGACGCTCCACCAGCTGCCCTCGTCGAGCCGGGGCTCGCCCTCCACGCCCAGCAGCGCGGCGAGTCCGGCGACCCGCGCCTCGCCCGTACCCGCGCCGAACCCGTACACCTCGGCGCTGCCCGGACCCTCCGGCAGCGGCCCGGCGGCGGGCAGCGGCGCCCCGTCCCACGGGCCCGGCCAGTCCCCGGCCTCCCGACCCGGTTCGGGCAGCTCCGGGGAGCCCGGCTCGACGGTCCCCTCGCCGCCCGCCTCGGCGCGCGCGTCGCCGCCGCCGTCCCGGCCGAGGACCGCCTGCGCCCCGAACAGGCCCCCGGCCAGCAGGGCCACCCCCAGCGCGCCGGCGGTGACCGTCAGCCAGCGCGGTCGCTCCGCGCGGGGCGGCTCCCCGTCCGGGACGACCACATCCGTCTCCTGCGTCATGGTCCCGCTCCTCTCATCGCCCTTCACCACTGGGACGGAACGACCCCCGACCGGGTTCCTGGGGCCGCGGGTAGCCTGGACGGGCCCGTATCCGTGTAGTCGTGCCTCACCGGGAGCAGCCCACCGTGCGCATCGCCGTCTCCGGCTCCATCGCCCATGACCATCTGATGACCTTCCCCGGCCGGTTCGCCGACCAGCTGGTGGGGGACCAGCTGCACACCGTCTCGCTCTCCTTCCTCGTGGACGCCCTGGAGGTACGGCGCGGCGGCGTCGGCGCCAACATCTGCTTCGGCATGGGGCAGCTGGGCGCCCGCCCGATCCTGGTGGGCGCGGCCGGCGCCGACTTCGACGAGTACCGGGCCTGGCTGGACCGGCACGGCGTGGACACCTCCGCCGTGCGGATCTCCGAGGTGCTGCACACCGCCCGCTTCGTGTGCACCACGGACGCCGACCACAACCAGATCGGCTCCTTCTACACCGGGGCCATGAGCGAGGCCCGGCTGATCGAACTGGCGGCCGTGGCCGCCCGGGTGGGCGACCTCGACCTGGTGCACATCGGCGCGGACGACCCGGAGGCCATGCTGCGGCACACCGAGGAGTGCCGCACCCGGGGCATCCCGTTCGCCGCGGACTACTCGCAGCAGCTGGCGCGGATGGACGGCGAGAACATCAAGAACCTCACCGAGGGCGCCGCGTACCTCTTCAACAACGAGTACGAGAAGGCGCTCATCGAGACCAAGACCGGCTGGTCGGCCGAGGAGGTGCTGAGCAAGGTCGGCACCCAGGTCACCACGCTCGGCGCGCGCGGTGTGCGCATCGACCGGGAGGGCGAGGAGACCATCTTCGTCGGCTGCCCGGAGGAGGAGTCCAAGACCGACCCGACCGGTGTCGGCGACGCCTTCCGGGCCGGCTTCCTGGCGGGGCTCGCCTGGGGCGCCACCCTGGAGCGCGCGGCGCAGGTGGGCTGCATGCTGGCGACGCTGGTGATCGAGACGGTCGGCACCCAGGAGTACACGCTGCGGCGCGGCGCGTTCATGGACCGGTTCACCAAGACCTACGGCGAGGACGCGGCGGCCGAGGTGCGCGAGCACCTGCTGTAGGCCGCGCCCGCACCGCCCCACGCCTCACCGCTCGCGGCGGACCCGGTAGGCCCGGGCCGCGCCGTCGGCGGCCTCCTCGCCCAGATAGGACTGGTGGTGGGTGTGGCACCAGGCGGGGATGTCGAGACCGGCGGCCTCGTCGTCCGACAGCACGGTGACCACCGCGCCGACCGGCACGGTGCCGATCACCTGGGCCAGTTCGATGACCGGGACGGGGCAGCGCTTGCCCAGCGCGTCCACCGTCACCCCGTCCGGCCCGGTCTCCACCACGGGCCGGACGGCGGGCGCCAGCTGGGCGCGGACCGAGGCGACGGCCTCGGGGAGGGTGGCCAGGAAGCGGTTGACCTCGCCGCGGGTCGTCCCGGGCGGCAGCGAGACCCGTACGTTCCCCTCGGACAGCACACCCATGGCGCGCAGCACATGGCTGGGCGTCAGGGTGGAGGAGGTGCACGAGGAGCCGGAGGAGACCGCGAACCCGGCCCGGTCCAGGGCGTGCAGCAGGGCCTCGCCGTCCGCGTACAGGCAGGAGAAGGTGACCAGGTGCGGCAGCCGCCGCTCCGGGTCGCCGACGACCTCGGTGTCCGCGACGAGTTCCGGCACCCGGGCCCGGATCCGGTCCACCAGCGGGGCCAGCCGGGCGGCTTCCCGATCGGCCTCCTGGCGGACCGCGCGCAGCGAGGCCGCGGCGGCGACGACGGCGGGGATGTTCAGCGCGCCGGGCGCGACGGGCGGCGGGGGAGCGAACCGTACGCCCTTGCGGACCACGAGCAGGCCGACGCCGGGCGGGCCGCCCCACTTGTGGGCGCTGGCCGCCAGCAGCGACCAGTCGCCCTCCACCGGTCCCCAGGGCAGCGACTGGGCGGCGTCCACCAGCAGCGGGACCCCGGCGGCCCAGCACAGCTCGGCGGCCTCGGCGACCGGCTGGGTGGTGCCCACCTCGTGGTTGGCGGACTGGAGGCAGACGAGGGCGGCCGGGGCGCCGTCGCCCAGTGCGGCGCGCAGGCCGCCGGTCTCCAGCCGGCCGGTGCGGTCCACCGCCAGCCGGGTGACCTCGCCGCCCGCGCTCTCGTGGGCCTCGGCCGCGTGCAGGACGGCCGAGTGCTCGACCGCGGAGACGAGCAGCCGGCGGCTCACCCGGCGCCGTCCGGCCAGCGCGCCGGCGATGCCGGTGTGCAGGGCGCGGGTCCCCGAGGCGGTGAACGTCAGTTCGTCCGGGCGGCAGCCGGCCGCCTCCGCCGCCGCCTCGCGGGCCGCGTCGAGCAGCAGCCGGGCCCGGCGGCCCTCGCGGTGCGGGCGGCCCGGGTCGGCCCAGCCGTCGTCGAGGGCGGCCAGCAGCGCCTGCCGGGCGACCGGGTGCAGGGGGAGGGAGGAGGCGGCGTCGAAGTAGGGCACGGTCCGAACGTAGCGCCACCGCGTCAACGCACGGCGACCGGCCACCGTGTCGTACAGGTGTGCGCGCCACCCTCCCGCCGCGTCAGAATGGGGCGCTGACCCGGTACTCGGCGGCCGGGGGAACCGGCGCGCCGGGTTGGGCACCCTCCCCGCACGACCTCAAATAGCGTCCAGTAGGGTTTGCACCGCATAAACATCCAAACCCCTGCCCGTGTCAGGGCCGGTGCCCCCGCCCCGGGCGAAGGCAGTGGCCGTATTACCGCGGGCGAGACTCTCGGGAAGGCGCTACGTGAGTCCCAACGGCTCCGACCGCTCGTCGCGGCGCCCGGTGCGGCGGATCCTGCCGCAGGCGTTGCTCGCGGGCTTGGTCCTGGCGACCGCGACAGGTTGCACATCCGAGGACTTCCCCCGTCTCGGTATGCCCACCCCGGTGACGGAGGAGGCGCCGCGCATTCTGTCCCTGTGGCAGGGCTCGTGGGCCGCCGCACTGGTGACGGGCGTGATCGTGTGGGGGCTGATCCTGTGGAGTGCCTTCTTCCACCGGCGGTCCAGGACCAAGGTGGAAGTGCCGCCGCAGAACCGGTACAACCTGCCCATCGAGGCGCTGTACACGCTGGTTCCGCTGGTGATCGTCTCGGTCCTCTTCTACTTCACCGCACGTGACCAGACCAAGCTCCTGGAGACCTCCGACCAGCCGGACCACGTGATCAACGTGGTCGGTTTCCAGTGGAGCTGGGGCTTCAACTACCTGGAGCCGGTCGGGCACCTCTCCCAGGAGACCGAGACCCAGAAGTTCGCCCACAACGCTCCGGAGCTGGACTCCATCCCGGACCGCTTCATGGAGGCGGTACCGGAGGACGCGGACGGGGTCTACACCGTGGGCGCGCTGGACGACCGCGACCCGGACACCGGCAACCCCGGCCCCACCCTGTGGCTGCCCGAGGGCGAGACCGTCCAGTTCATCATCACCTCGCGGGACGTCAACCACTCCTTCTGGGTGGTTCCGTTCCTGATGAAGCAGGACGCGATCCCCGGGCACACCAACCGCTTCGAGGTGACCCCGAACAAGCAGGGCACCTTCATGGGCAAGTGCGCCGAGCTGTGCGGCGAGGCCCACGCCCGGATGCTCTTCAACGTGAAGGTCGTCTCTCCCGAGGAGTACCAGCAGCACCTCCAGGATCTGGCCGCACAGGGCCAGACGGGCTTCATCCCGGCGGGCATCGAGCAGACGGACGCCGCCACTAACGCGGAGACGAACCAGCCGTGACAATCCTTGACACCCCACAGGAGGCCGGCGCCGCGAAGGCAGTGCCGCCGGTGCGCCGGAAACAGCCCGGCAACATCGTGATCAAGTGGCTCACCACCACCGATCACAAGACGATCGGCACGATGTACCTGCTGACGTCGTTCATCTTCTTCATCATCGGCGGCGTCATGGCGCTCATCATGCGCGCCGAGCTGGCCCGTCCCGGTCTGCAGCTGGTCTCCAAGGAGCAGTTCAACCAGCTGTTCACCATGCACGGCACGGTGATGCTGCTGCTCTTCGCGACGCCGCTGTTCGCCGGTTTCGCCAACTGGATCATGCCGCTCCAGATCGGCGCGCCGGATGTGGCCTTCCCCCGGCTGAACATGCTGGCCTACTGGCTGTACCTGTTCGGCGGTCTGCTGGTCGTCGCGGGCTTCTTCACCCCGCAGGGCGCGGCGAGCTTCGGCTGGTTCGCCTACTCACCGCTGTCGGACGCGGTCAGGTCACCGGGCATCGGTGCCGACATGTGGGTGATGGGTCTGGCCTTCTCCGGCTTCGGCACCATCCTGGGCGCGGTCAACTTCATCACCACGATCATCTGCATGCGCGCCCCCGGCATGACGATGTTCCGGATGCCGATCTTCACCTGGAACGTGCTGCTCACCGGTGTGCTGGTGCTGCTGGCCTTCCCGGTGCTGGCCGCCGCGCTCTTCGCGCTCGCCGCCGACCGGGTGTTCGGAGCGCAAATCTTCAATCCGGCCAATGGCGGCTCGATTCTGTGGCAACACCTCTTCTGGTTCTTCGGCCATCCAGAGGTGTACATCATCGCGCTGCCGTTCTTCGGCATCATCTCGGAGATCATCCCGGTCTTCAGCCGCAAGCCGATCTTCGGTTACATCGGTCTGGTCATCGCCACCATTTCCATCGCCGGTCTGTCGGTGACGGTGTGGGCGCACCACATGTACGTGACGGGGGCGGTACTCCTGCCGTTCTTCTCGTTCATGACCTTCCTGATCGCGGTACCGACCGGGGTGAAGTTCTTCAACTGGATCGGCACCATGTGGAAGGGGTCACTGAGTTTCGAGACCCCGATGCTGTGGTCGATCGGCTTCCTGGTCACCTTCCTCTTCGGTGGTCTGACCGGCGTCATCCTGGCCTCCCCGCCGCTGGACTTCCACGTCTCGGACACCTACTTCGTGGTGGCGCACTTCCACTACGTGGTCTTCGGCACGGTCGTCTTCGCGATGTTCGCCGGCTTCCACTTCTGGTGGCCGAAGTGGACCGGCAAGATGCTGGACGAGCGGCTCGGCAAGATCACCTTCTGGACGCTGTTCATCGGCTTCCACGGCACCTTCCTGGTGCAGCACTGGCTGGGCACCGAGGGCATGGTGCGGCGGTACGCGGACTATCTCGCCGCGGACGGCTTCACCGCGCTGAACACCATCTCGACCATCAGCTCGTTCCTGCTGGGCATGTCGATGCTGCCGTTCTTCTACAACGTCTGGAAGACGTGGAAGTACGGTGAGCCGGTCAACACGGACGACCCGTGGGGGTACGGCCGCTCCCTGGAGTGGGCGACCTCGTCCCCGCCGCCGCGGCACAACTTCCTCACCCTGCCGAAGATCCGTTCCGAATCGCCGGCGTTCGACCTGCACCACCCGGAGCTGGCGGCCCTGGATGCCCTGGAGAACACCGATCCCCGTGCCGCGGTGACCGGCGGGACCGAGGGCCGACACGAGTCCGAGGGAGATGCCAAGTGAAGATCCAGGGTTATCTCTTCAGCGGTATCGCCCTGTTCATGCTGGGCGCGGCCATCGTCTACGGGCTGTGGTCCAAGGAGCCGGTCGGTACCACCGCGCTGTTCCTGTCCTTCTCGCTGGCCGCGATGATCGGGTTCTACCTGGTCTTCACCGCCCGCCGGGTGGACACCGGGGCCCAGGACCGCAAGGACGCCGACGTCGCGGACGACGCGGGCGAGCTGGGCTTCTTCGCCCCGCACAGCTGGGCGCCGCTGGTGCTGGCGCTCGGTGGTCTGACGGCCTTCATGGGCCCGGTCTTCGGCTGGTGGCTGGCGTTCTTCACCGCGCCGCTGCTGGCGATCGGCCTGTGGCTGTGGGTGTTCGAGTTCTACCGGGGCGAGAACCAGAACCAGTAGCACCGCACCGCGCACCGTCGCCGTACCGCAGCCGGCCCCCGGGGATCGTCCCCCGGGGGCCGGCTGCGTGTGACGCGACCGGTGGGTCCCCCGAATGCGGGATCTCCGCGCGCCCTGTCGGAGTATTATTCGTATTTTGTGACCATGGGTCACGTAAGAGGCATCTCGGACAGCGCGCCCAGCAGGGCGGTCGCATCCCGCCGGACGGCGCTCAGCTGCGCCCTGATACTCGCCCCGCTGTTGGTCTGGGTCACCGCGTGCAGTGACAGCTCCCAGTCCCTCACGGGCACGCCCTACGACGCCACGGAACAGCTCTCCTTCGGCCCCGCCGGGGACAGCAGCACGGCCGTGGACCCGGACGCCCCGCTGAAGATCACCAGTACCGACACCGACGGCCGCATCACCGACGTGGTGGCCACCGACGCGGTCGGCCGCACCATCACCGGACAGCTGTCCGAGGACGGCAGCAGCTGGCACAGCACCACGCCGCTGGCCGCCGGGGCCAGCTACACCGTTCAGGTGAGCACCGAGAACGACAGCGGGCGCCCGGGCCGGGGCACCCACACCTTCACCACCGGCGACTCCACCGCCGACCCGCTGGAGATCGAACTCGGCCCCACCGCCGGTACCTACGGCGTGGGCCAGCCGCTCACCGCGGAACTGAGCGAGGAGGTCGCCGACCCGGCCGAGCGCGCCGTGGTCGAGAGCGCCCTGGTGGTGGCCTCCGAGCCGCAGGTCGAGGGGGCCTGGCACTGGGTGGACGACACCCTGCTCCACTACCGCCCCAAGGACTACTGGCCCGCAGGGTCGAGCGTCACCGTCCGCTCGGAGCTGGCCGGTCTCCACATCCGGGACGGACTGCGCGGCGGAGCGGCCCAGGAGCTCCAGCTGAGCATCGGCGACCGGGTGGAGGCCCTCGCCGACATCAGCGGCCACTGGATGACGGTCACCCGCAACGGCGAGGAACTGCGCACCATCCCGATCACCACCGGCAAGGAGGGCTTCGCCACCCGCAACGGCAAGAAGGTCGTGCTCGGCCAGGAGCGGAACGTCCGGATGACCGGCACCAGCATCGGCATCCCGGCCGGCAGCTCCGAGTCCTACGACCTCGATGTCTCCTGGGCCACCCGCCTCACCTGGAGCGGCGAGTACGTGCACGCCGCGCCCTGGTCGGTCGGCTCCCAGGGCAGCGCCAACGTGAGCCACGGATGCACCGGAATGAGTGACGCCAACGCGCAGTGGTTCTTCGAGACGGTACGCCCGGGTGACATCGTCGAACACATCAACGGTTACGGCGAGGAAATGGCGCCGTTCGGCAACGGCTTCGGCGACTGGAACCTCTCCTGGGAGGAGTGGCTGGCCGGCAGCGCGCTGCACGGGGCGGCCGACCCCGGCGAGGCCGCGGGCAGCCCCAGCACTG